>NZ_JBMPIX010000002.1:352325-475977 GCF_049341065.1 Pacificoceanicola algae
ACTGTCGGAACCGCTGTGATCGTCGCTGCTGTCGGAACCGCTGTGATCGTCGCTACTGTCGGAACCGCTGTGATCGTCAGTGCCGTTGTCATCGGTGCCATTGTCGTCGCTGCCCGAGTTATTGTCATCGCTATATTGCGTTTCGGTCTGCGTCTGTGTCTGGGTCTGCGTTTTTTCGGCGGTCTGCTCGCTCGCCTTTGCCTGCTTCATTTCCTGGCTGACAACTTTGCCAGTCGCCCGGTCATAGACGACCTCCAGCTTTTGATCGCCGCGAACAGCTTCGAATTTCGTCTGGCCGTTGCGTGTCTTGATCTCAAGCGTCTGGAAGCCCTGGGATTGCAGTTGTGCGACAACCTGGTCGTTGAAGGCATCGGCAAAAGCCATCGTGCCAAAAAGAAGAGCGGCGCCGGTCGAGAGCAGGAGTTTGGTTTTCATAGGACATATCCTTTGGTTTGGTTTCTAACGAGACACCGTTGGGGATTGCGGTGCCACTGGGACATGACTGCCCTCGGCCGAGCCTGATTGATATTGCCGCAAAGTTTAGTTTCGCCGCAATAAACGCAGGATAGAGTGGCCTAAACCAAAGTTTATACGGCCGGCAACAGCCCGATTTTTCTGCCTTTTGGCCGATAGATGTGGGCTTTCTGTTTAAGCCGGGAGCGAAACCCGGCCTGCCGAGCATTGAACAGGGCGGTGGCGGCATTGCGCACCTAACAAAAGCAAAAGGGCAGCCACAAAGCTGCCCTTTTCTAATTTCGCCAATGACCAGTCTTTAGTCGGCTTTGCGCCCTTCGGTGCCGGACATGTCGACACCAAGGTGCTTGGCGACGGTGAAGATATCCTTGTCGCCACGCCCGCAGAGGTTCATGCAGATGATGTGATCCTTCGGCAGTTTGGGCGCGATCTTCATGACATGGCCCAGCGCGTGGCTGGGTTCGAGCGCCGGAATGATGCCCTCGGTCTCGCAGCACAGCTGGAAGGCCGCCAACGCTTCTCTGTCGGTGATCGAGACATATTCGGCGCGGCCCACGTCATGCAGCCAGGAATGCTCCGGCCCGATGCCGGGATAATCCAGACCCGCAGAAATCGAGAAACCTTCAAGGATCTGGCCATCCTCATCCTGCAGCAGATAGGTCCGGTTGCCGTGCAGCACGCCGGGGCGTCCGCCGGTGAGAGAGGCGCAATGCTCCATCTTTTCGTTCACACCCTTGCCACCCGCTTCGACGCCGATGATCTGAACATCCTTGTCGTCAAGGAAGGGATAGAACAGGCCCATGGCGTTCGAGCCGCCGCCTATGGCCGCGACCAGCGTGTCGGGCAGACGGCCTTCGGCCTCCATCATCTGCTCGCGGGTTTCCTTGCCGATGATCGACTGGAAATCGCGGACCATGGCCGGATACGGGTGCGGGCCGGCGACGGTGCCGATGCAATAGAACGTGTCGCGCACGTTGGTGACCCAGTCGCGCAGCGCGTCGTTCATCGCGTCCTTCAGCGTGCCACGACCGGACGTGACGGGGATCACTTCGGCGCCCAGCAGCTTCATGCGGAAGACGTTGGGCTGCTGACGCTCTACGTCGTGGGCCCCCATGTAGACCACGCATTTGAGACCGAACTTGGCGCAGACGGTGGCGGTTGCCACGCCATGCTGCCCTGCCCCGGTTTCCGCGATGATCCGGGTCTTGCCCATGCGGCGCGCCAGAATGATCTGGCCCAGCACGTTGTTGATCTTGTGCGCGCCGGTGTGGTTCAGCTCATCCCGCTTCATATAGACCTTGGCACCGCCAAGGCGGTCGGTCAGGCGTTCGGCGAAATACAGCGGCGACGGGCGGCCAACGTAATGCTTCCAGAGAAAATCCATCTCGGCCCAAAAGGATTTGTCCGTCTTGGCTTTCTCGTATTCCTCTTCCAACGAAAGGATGAGCGGCATGAGCGTTTCAGACACGAAACGTCCGCCGAAAATGCCAAAGCGACCCTTTTCATCGGGGCCGTTCATGAACGAGTTGAACAGGTCGTCCGCCATGTGAATTCTCCGCTGTCTTTTGCCGATCTACATAGGTTGCAGCCGCGCAAAAGACCATGCGGAAAATCGCGTCAGGCCACCGCGGCGTGCCGGGCCGAGTGCCAAAGCAAGGCAATTTCCTCCTTTGAAGGTGGCTTTTGGCAAACAAAGGAATGGGCCGCGTAGCAACGCGCCCCGCTTTGAGCGGCCATTTCGACATTGGCCATGTCGTTGCTCCACTCGAAATGTTCGAGGGACTCGGCGGATGTCCAGACCAGCGCTGTGTATTGGATATGGCCTGACTTGAACAGTTTGGCCCCTTTGAAGCCGGGCAAAGCCTTGCCTGCGGTTTTCAAAGCGCGGATGGAACTGAGCAGTGAAACTGCTTTCAACCAGCCTGCGGGTTCCAGGCCGATGACAAGAACATGGTACATAGCGTGCCTCCCTGGGTCACGAGCTAAATACCCCCACAGAGGCCCATTAACCTATTTGCAGCCATTTTTCAAGCTTTTGCGCCTGCCGCCGCCCGCTCCAGCGCCGGGTAACGCAATCCAAGCGTGATGCCGCGCGCCAGCATCGAGATCAGCATCGCCATCCAAAGCCCGTGATTTCCCATCGGTTCGAGCAGCGCCCAGAGCGCCACAAGATAGATTGCTGCCGAGACAAACATCATGTTGCGCATATCCGCCGAGCGTGTGGCGCCGATGAAAATCCCGTCCAGCATGATCAGCCCCAGCATGAAAATGGGCGTCATCACCATCCACGGCAGGTAAAGACGCGCCGCCTGCTGCACCTCGGGATCTTTTGCCATGATATCGATGAGCCACGGGCCGATCATGGCAAAGCAAACGGCCATGATCACTGCAAAGATCAGCGCCCATATCGAGGTCAGCTTGGCTCCGCGCCGGATACTGGCGACGGCGCCCGCGCCAAAGGCCTGCCCGACGATCGCCTCGGCGGCAAAGGCAAAGCCATCCAGCGCATAGCCGGTGATATGCAGGAATTGCAGCAGGACCTGATTGGCCGCCAGCGTGACCGAGCCGAAGCGACCGCCAAGCAGCAGGAAGGACACAAAGATCGCCTGAAGCAGCATCGAGCGGATCAGGATATCGGTGTTGACCACCGCCATGCGCCGCAGTTTCTCGCGGTCAAAAACCCGGGTCCAGTCGCGCCAGTCCGGCACACCAAAGGCTGCGCGGCACAGCACCAGCCCCAGCGCAAGCCCCGACCATTCTGCCAGAAAGGTGGCAAAGGCCACGCCATCGACGCCCCAGCCCAGTTGCAACACAAAGACCAGATCGAGGCAGACATTCACGCCGTTCATCCACAGCTGCAATATCAGGACATCGCGGGTGCGCTCTTGCGCGATCAGCCATCCGGTGATGCCATAGATCGCGATGGCGGCAGGGGCAGACCAGATGCGGATCTGCATATAGGCGCGGGCAAGATCTTCGACATGGGCGCTGGCGGGGGACAACCGGAAGGCGGCCCAATAGACCAGATCCTGAAGAAAGATCAGCGCGATGCCGCCCGCAATGCCGATCATCAGGGCGCGGGTCAGCAGGGCTGCGACTTCGGGGCGGTTGCCTTCGCCAGCGGCCTGCGCCGTGAGGCCGACAGTGCCCATGCGCAGAAACCCGAAAATCCAGTAGACCGCGCTGAGGATGATGGCGCCGACGCCGACGGCGGCGATGGGCTCAGCTTCCGGGATTTGACCGACCACGCCGGTGTCGACCGCGCCGAGGATCGGAATGGTGACATTTGCCAGCAGGATCGGCAGGGCGATCTTGAGGACGCGGGCATGGGTGATCGGTTTGGCTTGGGTCATGCGGGTGCTTTTGAGGCGCGGGTGCTGAGGCCCGGCCCCCGTGAAGGGGCTGGATATTTGACAGGAAGCAAAGCGGATCAGCCGTCTTTTCGGGGCATCAGGAAATGCGCGGTGGCATGGGCAAAAGGACGGTCGTGATTGTCTTGCCAGGCTTCGGCCTGAACCGAGGCATAGCGGCGCCCCAAGCGGGTGACACGCGCGCGCGCATAGGCGTCGCGCGGCAGTCCCGTGCGCAGGTAATCCACCGTGAAATCGATGGTCTTGGGCAAGCGCGGCAGTTTCCCGGCCGTCATCTGGTCGGCGTCGAGTACGCCGGTTTCGATATCCTCCCAAAGCCACGTCCAGTTCAGGGTGATCATGGCGGTCACTTCGAGGAAGGCCGCGGTCACTCCACCATGAATCGCGGGCAGAAAGGGGTTGCCGATCAGCTTTTCGTCAAATGGCAAAACGGCGGTCAGTTCGTCGCCGCGACGGTCAAAGCTGATGTTCAGGTATTGGATATAGGGCACACCAGACACCAGCGCGCCGAGGGCGGCATCGCGGCGCTGTTTGACAATCTGGACCGGTTCGGGCGGCTTGCGGATCATTTCACCTCCTCCACGGTAAATGCGCCGCTGGCGCTGGCAACCGGGTTTTCCCGATCCTCGTCAAAGGCGGTGGCGCGGACAAAGGCGACT
Organism: Pacificoceanicola algae; assembly: GCF_049341065.1. Taxonomy (NCBI): domain Bacteria; kingdom Pseudomonadati; phylum Pseudomonadota; class Alphaproteobacteria; order Rhodobacterales; family Roseobacteraceae; genus Pacificoceanicola; species Pacificoceanicola algae. The sequence goes on from NZ_JBMPIX010000002.1 coordinate 356,830, forward strand.
GATCGGGTGATGTGGTAGCAGGTCGCCCGGCAGGTGATGATCTGACCGGGAGTCGCCGGGCGCATGTAGTCGATACGCAGATTGATCGTGGCAGTTCCCGCCGGCGAATTGGGGTGGCTCATGACGGCGGCGCCGCTGCAGGTATCCATCAAGGCTGAGACCGCGCCGCCGTGGATGACGCCGGTTTCGGGATCGCCGATAAAGCGGGGATCATAAGGCAATTGGATTTCGGCGATACCATCCCCGATTTCGGTAATCTCCATGCCCAATGCCTTGCTGTGCGGAATAAGTTCGATGAACTGGCGGGCGATGGTGGCCTTGTCTGCGGTCATGAGGAACTCCTTCGTGATCTTTATGGGCAGCGACGCGGCGCGCTGCAAGCGGGCATTGCCCTTGCTGCCGCCGGGGCCTATCCTTGGAGTTGGGGAGATGCAGAATGTCCGAGACACGCCTGAGCTTTAAGGAAATGTGCGCCAAATTCGAGGTCACGCCCCGAACATTGCGCTACTACGAGTATATCGAACTGCTGACCCCCGAACGGCAGGGACGGTCCCGTTTTTACGGCCCGCGCGAAGTGGCCCGGATGACGCTGATCCTGCGCGGCCGCAAATTTGGATTCCAACTTGAAGAAATTCGCCAGTGGCTGCTGATTTACGAACATGAAGGCACCGAAGCGCAGATGAAGGCATGGATCGACATGGCCAATCGCCAGCTGGCGGAATTGACCGAGCAGCGCCAACAGCTCGATGACGCCATGGACGAGCTCAAACAGTTGCGGGATCAGACGCAGCGCACGCTGGACGGCTGATCGAAACGGCCGACTCGGCCAAACATTGCGATTTTCTTGCCTTGTTGGAATGCTTCTGACGAAGGTTCAAACGCGGTCTTGCAACTTGAGGTAGGGAATTCCCGACCAGGCACTCAAAGCGCTTTGAAACAAAGTTTCGCGCGGGTGCCGTTGACGTTGCTTTATGTTACGTCAACCTGAAAGTGACGTGGCGTATGAGTTACGTCAACGATTTTTCCCATTGTATGAATAGTCGGAAATCAGCACCTCACTGTGCATGACGTAACGCGAAGTGAGGATAGAGACATGAGTGACGACCGCGTGATGACGATCAGGGAAATGTGCGATTCTTTCGAGGTGACGCCGCGCACCTTGCGCTTTTACGAGCAGAAGGAATTGTTGTTTCCCATCCGTGAAGGCCAAAAACGCCTGTTTACCCGGCGCGACCGGGCCCGCCTGAAACTGATCCTGCGGGGCAAACGCTTTGGGTTCAGCCTGGAAGAGATCCGGCAGCTTCTGGATCTGTACCATGTTGGCGACCAGCAACAGACCCAGCTTCAGCGCTCTTACGAAGTGGCGCAGGATCGTCTGGCCGATCTGGAAAAGCAACGCGAAGAATTGAACGCTGCAATCGAAGATTTGCAGGACCAAATGAAATGGGCCGAGCGTATGCTGGCCTCGATGTCACAACAGAAACGACAGGCCGGGTAAGCCCCGGCCTCGAACACCCCACGGAGGATTTCCATGCCGACCTACACCGCTCCGGTCAAAGACCAGCAGTTCATTTTGCACGAGGTGCTGAAGATCTCCGAGCAAGACGTGCCGGGATATGACGACCTGGACTCGGAAACGACAGAGGCGATCCTTGGAGAAGCCGCCAAGTTGGCCGAAAATGTGCTGGCGCCGCTGAACGTGGTTGGCGACGAACAGGGCTGCACCTTGGAAAACGGCGTGGTGCGCACGCCCGAAGGCTTCAAGGCGGCCTTTGACCAAGTGCGTGACGGCGGCTGGACGGCGTTGGACTGCGATCCGGACTATGGCGGACAGGGTCTGCCCTATCTGATCAGCACAGCCGTGGGCGAGATGTTCAGCTCTGCCAATATGGCGTTCAACATGTACCAGGGCCTGACCCATGGCGCGTATAACGCCATTCACGCGCATGGTTCGGACGAACAAAAGGCACTGTACCTTCCCAAGATGGTCAGCTGCGAATGGGGCGGCACCATGAACCTGACCGAGCCGCATTGCGGCACCGATCTGGGGCTGATCCGCACCAAGGCCGTGCCGGACGGCGACGGCACTTACAAGATCACCGGCCAGAAGATCTGGATCTCTGCTGGTGAGCACGACATGTGCGACAACATCATTCATTTGGTGCTGGCAAAACTGCCCGACGCGCCCGAAGGCGTGAAAGGCATCAGCCTGTTCATCGTGCCGAAATTCATGGTGAACGAAGACGGCAGCCTTGGGGATCGCAATGCGGTGTCCTGCGGCGGGCTAGAAAAGAAGATGGGCATTCACGGCAATGCCACCTGCGTGATGAATTATGATGGCGCGACCGGCTTTCTGGTGGGCGAGGCGCACAAGGGGATGCGCGCCATGTTCACCATGATGAACGAAGCCCGCCTCGGCGTCGGCCTTCAGGGCTATGCTCAGGGCGCAGTGGCCTATCAGAACGCGCTTGGCTTTGCACTGGACCGTGTTCAGGGCCGCGACGTGACTGGTGTGAAGAACCCCGATGGCCCCGCCGATCCGATCATCGTGCACCCGGATGTACGCCGCAATCTGATGGACCAAAAGTCGATCACCGAGGGCGCGCGCGCCTTCACCTATTGGGGGGCGTCCTTGATCGACCGCTCGCACCGGGCCGATGACGCGGCGGCCGAGGGACTGATTTCCCTGATGACCCCGGTCATCAAGGGGTTCCTGACCGACAAGGGCTTTGAAACCTGCGTTCTGGCGCAGCAGACCTTGGGCGGGTCGGGCTTTACCCGCGAATGGGGGCTGGAGCAGTTCGTGCGCGATGCCCGCATCACCATGATCTACGAAGGCACAAACGGCATTCAGTCGCTGGACCTTGTAGGTCGCAAGCTGGGCCAGGACGGCGGCAAGCATGTCATGGCCTTCTTCGAGATGGTCAAAGGCTTCATCTCCGAGAACAAAGGCCAGGACGAAGAGTTCGACGCGCAATTCCTTGAACCGCTCAAGGCTGCGAGCAAGGATCTGCAAGCCGCAGGGATGTATTTTATGCAAAATGGCATGAAGACCCCGAACAACGCGCTGTCCGGCTCTTATGATTTCATGCACCTTTTCGGCCATGTCTGCCTTGGCCTGATGTGGGGAAGGATGGCGCTGGCCGCCAAGGCCGCTCTGGCCGCGGGCGCAAGCGATCCGGCGTTCTACGAGACCAAGATCACCACGGGCCGCTATTACATGGCCCGGCAACTGCCAATGACCGCGACCCACCTCGCCCGGATCCAATCCGGCGCGGACACTGTTATGGCGCTGGACGCCGCTCAGTTCTGAATCACCACTCCGCGCCCGTCGCCAACATCCGGAGGCGGGCGACGGGCCGGGCAGTTGTCACCATGTCAAACGCCCGGAACTGTGCTGAACAGTAAGGGCGGTTTTCACATTTGGCTTGATGCTTGCCCGGTGCACGGGGCATTCTTGACGGTCGGCAATCTTGGGGGAAAGGGTTGATATGCCAAAAAGATTTCGTCTGACGCGGCGTTTTCCTGTTGCCATGACCGAAGATGGCTATCGTAACCTTCGGAACTTTGCCGCCGAAGCCGGGTTGGACGAAGGAGAAGCACTTTCCTTTCTGTTTGAACACTTCGACAGTGTGACAGACAGCGAAGCGCTTGCGCACCGGCTGAGATTGTTCAACGCGGATTTGGACGCGCGAAAGCGATGAGGGAGGAAGCGTCATGGCTTGGATGACAGAAGAACACGCCATGCTGGGCGAGATGACACGCAAATTCATCGAAACCGAGTGGCAGCCGCTGTACGACAAATGGCGCAAGCAAGGCCAGATGGACCCCGAGACATGGGCTCAGGCCGGCGAGCTGGGCCTGCTTTGCCCCTCGATCCCCGAGGAATATGGCGGCGCGGGCGGCGATTTCGGCCATGAGGCGGTGATCCTGATGGAAGCGGCGCGCGCCAATCTGGCGTCTTGGGGGCACGGCATCCACTCGGGCATCGTGGCGCATTACATCCTGTCCTACGGCACGGAAGAGCAAAAACATCGCTGGCTGCCCAAGATGGTGACCGGAGAATTGGTCGGCGCCTTGGCTATGACCGAACCTTCGGGCGGCTCGGATGTTCAGGCCATCAAAACCCGGGCGGTGAAAGAGGGCAACGCCTATCGCCTGTCAGGGCAAAAGACATTCATTACCAACGGTCAACACGCCAACCTGATCGTGGTGGCGGCCAAGACGGACCCGTCCTTGGGATCAAAAGGCACCTCTTTGATGGTCGTCGAAACCGAGCACGCCGAAGGGTTCGCGCGCGGGCGGAACCTTGAAAAGATCGGCTGCCACGCCGCTGACACCTCGGAATTGTTCTTTGACAACGTTGAGATCGCCCCGGAAAACCTGTTGGGCGACGAGGAAGGTCAGGGCTTTTACCAAATGATGAAGCAGCTCCCTCAGGAACGCCTGATCATTGGCTGCGGCGCTGTCGGCGCCATAGAAGGCGCGGTTGAACGAACCATTGCCTACTGCAAGGAACGTCAGGCCTTTGGCGGGCCGCTGACCCAGTTCCAGAACACCCGGTTCAAGCTGGCGGAATGCCAGACGAAGACCACGATCGCTCGCGCCTTTCTGGATGCCTGCATGGAGGAGCACCTGCGCGGAGAACTATCCGTCGAAAAGGCCGCCATGGCGAAATACTGGCTCTCGGACACGCAGGGAGAGGTGCTTGACGACTGCGTGCAGTTGCACGGCGGGTATGGGTTCATGCAGGAATATGCGGTGGCCGAGATGTGGGCCGACGCGCGGGTCCAGCGCATCTACGGCGGCACGAATGAAATCATGAAAGAACTGATTGCGAGGGGGCTTTGATGATTTCCGCCATGGCGTCCCAGGCCCGGGTCGGAGCCTCCGGCGGGGGTATTTGGAACAAGATGAAAAAGCAGGACCGCCTTGTTCCGGATCGGTTCCAAGACGGCCTGCCCATTTCAGATTGCCCAGCCGGCGCACTTATTGGGATTGACCCTATGGCGTGGACTGCGACGCTCTTCACCTTGTGCGGTCATCGGCTCCCCAGCCTGTACCGCAGACCAACGATGGCACACTCAATCTTAACAAGATGTTATCTTCCTTCGAATTTTCATCTTGTTGAAAATACCCCGCAGGGGTCTGGGGGTGCGAAACCCCCAGTACGACCTCGGACACAAGCGCAACGGGAGGCTACGCGCCATGACGATCAAACTTCACTGCTTTGGTGAATCCGGTAACGCCTACAAGGCCGCCTTGGCACTTGAACTTTCGGGCCTTGAGTGGGAGCCGGTCTATGTCGACTTTTTTGGCGGTGCCACCCGGACGCCTGAATATCTGTCCGAGATCAATGAAATGGGCGAAGCGCCCGTTCTGGTGGACGGTGATACTCGCCTGACCCAGTCTGGCGTGATTCAGATGTATGTTTCCGAGAAAAGCGGCAAATTCGGTGGCGACACCCCCGAAGAGGCGCGCGAGGTCATGCGCTGGATGTTTTGGGACAATCACAAGATGTCCTCGCAGGCCGGTATGACGCGTTTCCTGATGAACTTTCTGCCCGAGGACAAGCGCCCTGCCCCAGTCATCCAGTTCATGCATGGCCGCCTGAAAGCCGCGTACAAGACACTCGACACCCACCTTGCCGGGCGTGATTGGATTGTCGGAAACGGACCGACGAATGCTGATTTAAGTTGCTGCGGCTACCTGTTTTATCCCGAGCCCTTCGGCTTTGACCGGGCCGAGTGGCCCGAGATCGACCGATGGCTGTCGAATATCCAGGCCCTTGAGGGCTGGAAACATCCCTATGACCTGATGCCCGGTTCCCCCGCGGACCGCGCCTGACGAATGAAGGACACGAGCATGACCGAAGCCTATATCTATGACGCCCTGCGCACACCGCGCGGAAAGGGCCGCAAGGACGGCAGCCTGCACGAAGTGACCAGCCTGAGGCTCAGCGCGCTGGTTCTGAACGCCGTCAAGGAACGCAACGGCCTTGACGGTCATGCGGTCGAGGACGTGATCTGGGGCAATGTCACCCAAGTCGGCGAGCAAGGCGGCTGTCTTGCCCGCTCGGCGGTTCTGGCCTCTGATCTGGACCAGTCGATCCCCGGCCTTGCGATCAACCGCTTTTGCGCCAGTGGCATGGAGGCGGTCAATCTGGCCGCCAATCAGGTCAAAGGCGGCGCGGGCGAGGCCTATATCGCCGGTGGGGTCGAGATGATGGGCCGTGTGGCCATGGGCAGCGACGGCGCGGCGATTGCCGTCGATCCCAGCCTTGCCATGGAAACCTATTTCGTCCCGCAGGGGATCAGCGCCGATATCATCGCGACGGAATACGGCTTTAGCCGCGACGATGCGGATGCGCTTGCGATGGAATCGCAACGCCGTGCCGCAGCCGCTTGGGACGACAATCGATTTGCCAAATCCGTCATCACCGTGCGTGATGTCAACGGCCTGCCGATCCTTGATCACGACGAATACATGCGTCCCGGCACAGACATGCAAAGCCTTGGCGGGCTTAAACCTGCCTTCAAGGACATGGGCGAAGTCATGCCGGGCTTCGACAAGGTCGCCTTGATGAAGTACCCTCACCTTGAGCGGATCAACCATATCCACCATGCGGGCAACAGCTCGGGCATCGTGGATGGTGCTGCGGGCGTGTTGATCGGCAACAAGGAGTTCGGCGAAAAATGGGGCCTGACCCCGCGCGCCCGTATCAGGGCCACCGCCAAGATCGGCACCGATCCGACCATCATGCTGACCGGCCCCGTACCGGTGACGGAAAAGATCCTTGCGGACAGTGGCATGTCGATCAGCGATATCGACCTGTTCGAGGTCAATGAAGCCTTTGCCAGCGTAGTGCTGCGGTTCATGCAGGCCTTTGACGTGGATGCGGATCGGGTCAACGTCAATGGTGGCTCGATTGCCATGGGGCATCCGTTGGGGGCGACCGGGGCGATCATCATCGGCACCCTGCTGGATGAGCTGGAGCGCACCGGCAAGGGAACCGGCCTTGCCACGCTGTGCATTGCCTCGGGGATGGGCGCGGCAACAATCATCGAAAGGATCTGACAAGGAATGCCGCAGGCAATGGAGACATACCAACAGGTTCTCGATGCAATGACGGATGCCTTTCGCGCCCGTGATGCATCGGCTTTCCTGCGGCATATCAGGTTGCCCAATATCATGGCGACGGTTGATGGCAGCATCACCTATGACGACCGCGATCAGATGGCGACCTCGTTCAATCGCTACGCTGGTGAGCTTGACGCCCGAGGGATCGACCGGATCGAGAGGGAATGCGTCTCGGCCAGGTTCAATGCGCATGGAATACTTGAGGGATATCACCTGACCAGACTGTACCAAGGCGAAGACCTGGCGCTTGATCCGTTTACGACGCATCTCTTGTTCGAACGCTCAGAAGATGGCCAGTGGTTGAACTTTCGCTCTGAAACCGGGCTTGCGACACGTGCCTGGCCTGTCCTGCCCGAGCACGCGTTAGGCAATCCGCCCGACGGTGTGGAAGAACAGAATTTCGAAGCTTTCGGGATTTTCCAGACGCTCCTGAATGTCGTTACCCAGCATTATCTGACGGGTAATCTGGAGGGGTTGCATGAGACCGTTGAATATCCGTTGCACATGCACACCCGGCACGGCGAATTGGTGATAAACAACTTTGCCGATTTGAAAGCGGATTTCGACATCTACTTGAAAGAATTCAGCATTCATGGCGTAACCGACGTTCTGCGAACGGTAAAAAACGCAAGGTTTGTGTCCGATACCGAAATCACCGGCACCTACAAAACCTATATCCTGAACAAGGAACGCCTGGTCGTCGATCCTTACGAAAGCGAAATCATCCTGGGGCTGAGTCAGGCCGGGAAGTGGCGCATGCGCCGGGTCAATCATAGCCTGGGACATCTGAATTGGCGGCGCGAAGGAGTTGTACAATGACCGAAAAATATAGCGCGCTGGACATCTATCGCCGTCATCTGGACATTGTCACCACTGCTCTCTGGGGCAGGGATTGGGAAACTTTGGCAAGGAACCTCGCTGTGCCTAGCCGCATTCGCACTCAGGACACCGAAATCGTCATGACGACGGAACAGGACCTTTTTGAGCACATGTTCGCCGTGCGCAAAAGTCTTGGGACACTTGGAGCAACGAACTATCAACGTATACCCATCGCAGCCGAATACACAAACGCGGATAAGACCGAGATCGAAGGAACGCACACGGTCTATGTTCTGGGCGGCGGATCTTACATCATGGAACCCTTCGTGAGTTCGCAGACACTGATCCGGCAGAATGGCGTTTGGAAAGGCTACGATCTGAAATCAGGTGTCAAGAATTCAGCTCTGACCGTCATTGACCCCCAAACGATTCTGAAATTCTCCGCACGAAAGCAACAGCCTTCTGCAACAAAACAGGGTTCGGACCATGCCTAAGATCGATATCGACGCTATTCCGGTAAAAACCGGGTCGGGTTACCCGGCGCCTTTTGGCCAAATGTTCGAGGGTCGGCGCCAATACCGACTGGGCGTATCCGCCGGTCTGCACCAGTTTGGTGTCAACTTGGTCAAACTTGACCCAGGTGCGATGTCCTCGTTGCGCCATTGGCATGAAAATCAAGGTGAATTTCTGGTCGTCACTGCAGGTGAACTGACCCTTGTTGATGACAAGGGCGAAACGGTGTTGGCCGTGGGGGATTGTGCTGCCTTTCCGGCAGGCGATGCCAACGGCCATCATCTGGTCAACCGGTCTGACAGGGTTGGTGCCTTTATCGTCGTCGGCACAACGACAAAGACGGAAACCGCTTGGTATTCCGACATTGACATGAAGGTGCAGACTGCAGACGGAAGCAGCCATTTCACGCGACAAAATGGCGATCCCTTGCCAGTACCCGTCAACGACTTTGCGGCGATCAGTGAAAACCTGACCAAGGCGCTGGTCAACAATGACCTGGAGCTCTATCGCAGCCTGTTTCAATTGCCGGTCACAATCGTTCCGCGCGAAGGCAGCCCCTATCTCCTGAGCACCGAGGAAGAGTTCGCAGAAGATTTCCGCCTATACGCGCAATCAATGCAGTTGAACCACGTTACCGACATTTTCCGCGAAGTGCAGAGCAAGGAAATCTCGAAAAATGGCCTGAAACATGTGCGCGCGAGGGTTCATCTTCTGAACAATGCCAATCGTGTCGTGGCCCCTTTCGAGACCAACTTTTACCTATCCGAGAGCGAGGACGGTTGGCGTATTGTCCGCATCGAAAGCTCGCTTGGACATATCAACTGGACCCTCGGCATGGCGCGGATCACGCCCGACCAGACATTCGAAGATCACTAGACAAAGGGCGACCGCCAAAGGCGCGCCACATGACACGACAGACGGAGTATGACATGAGCGATTTTACAATGGACACCGGCGCCGACGGCGTTGCGGTCATCACGTGGGACGTCCCGGACAAGTCGATGAACGTGCTCAGCCTTGAGGGGCTTGATCAGCTCGACGCGCTGGTTGACGCCGCCCTCGCGGATGAGGCCGTGAAAGGCATCGTGATCACCAGCGGCAAAGACAGCTTTGCAGGTGGAATGGACCTGAATGTCATTGCCAAGATGAAGGAAATGGCGGGCGATGATCCGGCGCGCGGATTGTTCGAAGGGATCATGAAGATGCACACCCTGCTGCGCAAGATCGAGCGCGCCGGGATGGACCCCAAGACCAACAAGGGCGGCAAACCGATCGCTGCTGCCCTGCCCGGAACGGCGCTTGGCATCGGTCTGGAACTTCCGCTGTCCACGCATCGCATCTTTTGCGCCCCAGCGCCCAAGGCCAAGATCGGTCTGCCCGAAATCATGGTCGGCATTTTTCCCGGCGCTGGCGGCACAACCCGTCTGGTGCGCAAGATGGGCGCCATGGTGGCCAGCCCCTTCCTGCTGGAAGGCAAGCTTTCCGATCCGGTGCGCGCGCAAAAAGCAGGCCTGATCGACGAAGTGGTCGCCGACCCGGTCGGGGCTGCCAAGGAATGGGTGCTGAATGCCAAAGACGCGGACATCCTGAAACCCTGGGACGCCAAGGGCTATAAAATGCCCGGCGGCGCGCCTTATCACCCCGCGGGTTTCATGACCTTTGTGGGCGCCAGCGCAATGGTCAATGGCAAGACCAAGGGTGTCTACCCGGCCGCAAAGGCGCTTCTGTCAGCCGTCTACGAAGGCGCTCTGGTGCCCTTTGACACCGCCCTCAAGATCGAGGCGCGCTGGTTCACCAATGTGCTGATGAACCCCAGCAGCGGCGCGATGATCCGTTCGCTCTTCATCAACAAGGAAGCCTTGGAAAAAGGCGCAGTGCGGCCCGCAGGTGTGCCAGATCAAAAGGTATCGAAAGTCGGTGTTCTGGGCGCAGGCATGATGGGCGCAGGCATCGCGCTGGTCAGCGCACAAGCCGGGATCGAGGTGGTTCTGCTGGACCGAGATCAGGCCGCCGCCGACAAGGGCAAAGGCTATTCCGAAGCCCATGTCGCCAAGGGTCTGCAGCGCAAGAAGATCACAGAGGAGCAGGGCCAACAAATGTTGGACCGTATCCTTGCCACGACAGATTATGACGCGCTGAAAGGCTGCGATCTGATCATCGAGGCGGTTTTTGAAGATCCCAAGATCAAGGCCGAAGTGACCCGCGCGGTGGACGCGGTGACCGGCGACGACTGCATCTTTGCCACCAACACCTCGACCCTGCCGATTTCCGAGCTCGCCAAGGCCAGCAAGAACGCCGATCAGTTCATCGGCATCCACTTCTTCAGCCCGGTCGACAAAATGCTGCTGGTCGAGATCATCAAAGGCAAGCAGACCGGCGACCGAGCCGTGGCCAAGGCGCTGGATTTTGTTCGCCAGATCCGCAAGACGCCGATTGTGGTCAACGATGCGCGCTTTTTCTACGCCAACCGCTGCATCATCCCCTACATCAACGAAGGCATCCGCATGGTCAAAGAGGGCGTCGCCCCCGCCCTGATCGAAAATGCCGCCAAGATGGTCGGAATGCCTTTGGGGCCGCTGCAACTGGTCGATGAAACCTCGATTGATCTGGGCGCCAAGATCGCCCGCGCGACCAAGGCCGGGATGGGCGACGCCTATCCCGATGGCGAAGTCGACGAAGTGATCTTCTGGATGGAAGAACAGGGGCGTCTGGGACGCAAATCCAAGGCTGGCTTCTATGACTATGATGAGGCAGGCAAACGCGTGGGTCTGTCCCAGATGGTACAGGACAAGTACCCGCAATCCGAGGACCAGCCCGACCTGATCGAAGTGCAGCACCGCCTGCTGTTCGTGCAATCGCTCGAGGCCGTGCGGGCTCTGGAAGAAGGCGTGCTCATGGACATTCGCGAAGGCGACGTGGGCGCCATCCTTGGCTGGGGCTTTGCGCCTTGGTCCGGTGGCCCGCTGTCCTGGCTCGACATGATCGGCGCGCCTTACGCGGCCGAGCGTTGTGACCATCTTGAAGCAGCATATGGCCCGCGCTTCGCCTGCCCTGACCTGTTGCGCGAAATGGCTGACAAGAACCAAAGCTTTTACGGCCGTTTTGGCGGCGAAACGTCAAAGGCCGCATGATGCTAGGCCGGGCGGGGGCTTGTCCCCTGCCCGCCCCTACAGGTCATCGCGTTCTTGCCGGTCGATCTGCGGTGCCGTGGTGCACCAGTTGTCCTCGACCGCGACCCAATGAACATCCCCCTCGGTCGCCGCAACAATGATCCGCCCCGGTTCCGAGGTTACTATGCTGGCAGCGAGCAGGTTGAGAAAAGTGGCAAGTGCTTCAGCCGAAATACACATTGTTTGGATCCTTCCAAATGGGTCGCTGAACTGACCAGTGCGCCCTCCCACGGGGTGACAAGACAACCTTGGTTCGGGAAACAATAGCCCGCGCACGGAAAATTTCCCGCTTACCGGGCCCGGAGTGACGGGTCACACGCCCGTTTTCGCCGCCTGTGCACACTTATCTGACACATTCGGAATACCACTCCCCTTGCCAATTCCGGCGCAAGCAAACACCATGCGCGCATATTGGAACCGGGCAGACCTATGAAATCAGCGGACAGAAAACTTGATGAGGCCGCGCGCGCCGCATGGCTGGCCTATGTGGCAGGTCTGAAACAGGACGAAATCGCCATGCTGATGGGAATTTCTCGGCAATCGGCGCAGCGCCTTGTTGCGCAAGCCGGACAAGCCGGGCTGATCAAGACACGGATCGACCACCCGATCGCCGAATGTATGGAATTGGCCCAAGTCCTGAAGGACCGGCATGGGCTTGCCGTCTGCGAGGTTGTTCCCTCTCTGGGGACGACGCAGGCTTCGGGGCTGGCGGTTGCCCATGCCACCGGCGACATGATTGAACGGTGGCTTGGAAAAGAGGCGCCACAAGTGATCGGGCTTGGCACCGGGCGGACGCTGCGCTCAGCAGTCGAACATATGCCGCATATTATCTGCGATCAGCACAAGATCGTTTCGCTGACAGGCAATATCGCTCCTGACGGCTCGACCGCCTTTTACAACGTTCTGTTCACCATCGCCGACAAGGTCACCGCGCAGACCTATCCCATGCCGCTGCCGGTAATCGCAGCCACAGCGGACGAACGCACCGCGCTGCTGGCGCAGGCCACGCTGGCCAACACGCGCTCGCTTGCCAAACAGACCAATGTTCGCTTTGTCGGTGTGGGCCCGATGTTGGATCAAGCGCCCCTTGTCGCCGACGGCTTTATCACCGCCGAAGACCAGCAACGCCTTGTTTCCAAAGGCGCTGTTGGCGAAATCATCGGCTTCATCTTCGACCGGGACGGCCAGTTGCTAGAGGATGAGATCAACGACCGCGTCAGCAGTGCTGCGCTGCGTCCATCCCCTGATCGCCCAACCATCGGCGCGGCTCATGGCAAGGGCAAACTGACCGCGATCCACGCCGCCCTGACGGGCACTTTGATCGACGGCCTGATCACCGATGCCGACACTGCACGAGCGCTTCTCACTCTCTGACACTTTGCAGTTGCAGCATATGTTTTTCGCCTCAAATCCCGCTTGATGCTTGCCGAAACCGGTTTCGGAAGCTCCCCTAACGGTGGGAGGACGAATCAAGCATGCAGGACGCCAGCATTCAAAGGCCCAACAAAGCCCGCGCAAAACGTGTGACCATTGACGATCTGGCCAAGCAATTGGACCTGACCAAGGGCACGGTCAGCCGCGCGCTGAACAACTACCCGGACATCTCTGAAACAACGCGTTTGCGGGTGCGCAAGGCGGCCGATCGGCTGGGCTATCGCCCGCTGTCACATGCGCAGGCTATCCGCACCGGGCGCACCCGTTCAATCGGGCTGGTGCTGGAGGTGAACGAGCACGATGCGCACCGCCCCTTTGTCGATAAATTCCTTGCCGGGCTGTCCGAAGCCGCCTCGCGCGAGGATTGGACCATGACGGTCGCCACTGCCGCCAGCAACGAAGACACCCTGCGGCTGCTGCAAAAACTCGCGGATGAACGGAAGGCTGACGGGTTTATCCTGCCGCGCACCAAGCTGCACGATCCGCGCATCGACTTTCTGCGCGACCACGAAATTCCCTTTGTTCTTTATGGCCGTACCGCCGACCCGACCGGCTGCGCATGGTTCGACATCACCAGTGAAGACGCCATGTGCGAGGCTGTGAAAAAACTGGCAGCGCTGGGTCATCGCCGCATCGGTTTTGTGCCGGGGGGCGCGGGTTACACCTATGCGCAGCTGCGCCGTGATGGGTACAAAGCGGGACTGAAGGCCGTTGGTCTGCCCTTTGATCCGGCCTTGGTGGCGGACCCGGCGGTCAATGCGGCAGCGGGCGAGGCTTCGGCGCATATGCTGGTGTCGCTGGAGCAACCGGCGACGGCCATCCTTTATTCTGTCGATCGGGCCGCGCTTGGCGCCTATGAAGCCGCTCGGCAGAAGGGCCTGATGATCGGGCGGGATCTGTCGATCATGTCCTACGATGGCATTCCCGAAAGCGCGATGATTGATCCACCGCTGACCACATGGGCGGTGGACACCCGCAAGGCTGGCGAAAGGCTGGCCGAACTATTGATCCGTCTGATCCGGGGCAGCGATCCCGAAGACTGCCGCGAACTGGCCCCGGCGCAATTTCTCGACCGCGCCTCGCACGGGCCTGCACCAGAACACCACGACCAATGACAACAAGGGAGCAAGACCAACAATGACCAAACATATGAAATTGCTGACAAGCAGCGCCATGGCGCTGGCCTTCATGGCTGGGGCGGTGTCCGCCGATACCATCCGCTTCTGGACAACCGAGGAACAGCCCGAGCGACTGGCCAAGCAAGAAGAGATGGCCGCGGCCTTCCAGAAAATGACCGGCACCGAGGTTGAGGTCATCCCGGTTTCCGAATCCGATCTGGGCACCCGCGCCACCGCCGCCTTTGCCGCCGGTGATCTGCCGGACGTGATCTATCACACGTTGCAATACGCCCTGCCCTGGGCGGAGGCGGGCATTCTGGACACCGAGGCCGCCACCGAAGTTATTGAAGATCTCGGGGCGGATACTTTCGCGCCCGGCGCGCTGGCGATGGCCGCCTATGAGGGCGACACAGCCTCGGTTCCGGTGGACGGCTGGACGCAGATGATCGTCTACCGCAAGGATCTCTTCGACGCGGCGGGCCTTGAAGCGCCAACCACCTATGCCGCCGTCGAGGCCGCATTGGCCAAGCTGCACAACCCGCCGGAAATGTATGGCTTTGTCGCCGCCACCAAGGTCGACGAAAACTTTATGTCTCAGGTGCTGGAGCATGTCTTCCTTGCCAATGGCGTGTCGCCAGTTGGGCCAGACGGCTTCCAGCCGCTGGACGAAGCCAAGACCACCGAGGTGCTGGAGTTTTACAAGGCCATCGCAGATGCCTCGCCTCCGGGTGATCTGTATTGGGATCAGTCGCGCAGCCTTTACTTCAGCGGCAACGCGGCCATGATCATCTGGTCGCCGTTCATTCTGGACGAACTGGCCGGCTTGCGCGACAGCGCCCCGCCGACCATCAATGACGACCCCACCAGCCCCGAGCTTGCCTCCAAGACCGGGATCGTGACCAACTTTGCAGGCCCCTCCAACCCGGACGGCGCAGCTTGGGGCGACATCCGCTATTTCGGGATCACCACCGATGCGGACACCGATGCCGCGATGGAGTTCGTCAAGTTCTCGATGGGGGACGGCTATGGCGACACGCTGTCCATCGCCCCCGAAGGCAAGTTCCCCGTGCGCGCGGGCACCGCTGATGAGCCGAACAAGTTCAAGGACTTGTGGGCAACCCTTCCCGTAGGCGTGGACCGCAAGGCGCCGCTGGGCGATCTCTATGACAAGGCGATGATCGACGAGATTGTTGGCGGTCTGGACGTGGCCCAGCGTTGGGGCGTCGCGGACGGTCAGCTGTCGCTGGCCTCCAAGATGATCAACAGCCAGGCCATCAACCGCATCGTGCGCCAATACATTGACGGTGAAGTGGACGCTGCGGGAGCCGTGGCGGCGATGAACGAAGAACTGGGCGCGATCAAGTAACGCCTTGCACCTCGCGCCCCGAGAACGGCCTCGGGGTGCGAGACCATTCAACCAAGGGTTTTGGATATGACAGCAGCGATCCCCCCGACAGGCACAACCCCCTTGGCCCGGCGCGAGGCGCGGCTGGCCTGGGGCCTGCTTGCGCCCACATTGATCAGCGTGGCGCTGGTGGTGATCCTGCCCTTGCTGGCGATCTTCTGGATATCATTCAAACCCATCGGTCTGTCAGACCTGCGCCCTGCAGCCCCGGTCGTGCGCGAAAGCCTGCGCGGCTCGGGCGAGGATTTGCGGATCGAATACCGCATTCGAAACTCCAGTCAGGATACCGAAGTCACCGGCGTCACACTGCGCGACAGCATCCCGGAAGGGCTGGAACTGGGCGCGTTGCCCGAAGGGTGCACTCTGACGGAACGCGATCTCATGTGCGAGATTGGCACGCTTGAGCCCGGTTACAACGAACGCCTGCGCCTGCCCGCCACCGCCACCGCCACCGCCGCCGACGCGGACGCCGCCGAAAAGGCCGCTGAAGACGGCGAGCCGGTCGTGACGGGACGCTCAGACAGCATCCTGACGAACAACACCTTCACCTTGGGCAATTTCGCGCGGATCTTTGACGGTTCGGAATTCTGGGGCGTGCTGGGAGTGACGTTGTTTTACACCGTGGTTGGCACGGTCGGCGCCCTTGTCGTCGGGCTGTTCGCGGCGCTGCTTCTGGACAAGAGCTTTCGTGGTCAGGGCATTTTGCGCGGTCTCTACCTGTTCCCCTATGTCGCGCCGGTGATCGCGGTCGCCTTTTCATGGTTGATCCTGTTCGACCCTTTCTCGGGGTCGGCAAATGCCTTGCTGATCCAGATGGGGGTGACCAGTGAGGCGATCAATTTCTTTGGCGAAAAACCCTTGGCGCTGATCATGGTCACGGTCTTCGAGATCTGGCGATATTTCCCGCTGTCCTTTCTGTTCATCCTCGCGCGGATGCAATCGATCGATACCGACATGTACGAAGCCGCCGATATGGACGGGGCCAGCCCCTTTCAGCAGTTCTGGTATCTGAGCCTTCCGCAACTGCTCGGGATCCTGTCGGTCCTCTTCCTGCTGCGCTTCATCTGGACCTTCAACAAGTTCGACGACATCTTTCTTCTCACCGGCGGGAACGCCGGAACCCGGACGCTGACCGTGAATGTCTACGAGCAGGCCTTTGCCGTGTCGAACATCGGCGCTGGGGCCGCGGTGGCGGTTGTGATTTTCCTCTGTCTGCTGGGCTTTTCCGTCTTCTTCTTCAAATACGTGAGCCGGGAGGAAGGGCTATGAGCGTTCTGAGGCACGGCTATGTGACTGGCCCGGTGATCGGGGCGCTATGGGTCTTTGTGGCGGCAGTTACCGTTTCGGTCGGCATGAGCTTTGCCACGGGTCAGGCCTTTCGCCCGTCCTTGATATACTCGCTCATCGTGGGCGCCCCGTTGGGCGCGGCCTGCATGGGCGGCAGACCGTTGTGGCCAATGATGGTGGCAGGCTGTCTGGGTTTTGTCGGCCTGTTGTTGTTGGGCATCGGGCCGGTTCTGAGCGAGGCCGGGATGCTTGCCAAGCTGATTGCAGGCCTCGTGCTGGGCGCCGCCGTGGTCTGGCCCCTGCTACACTATCTGGACGAGGTCGAAAAAGCCCCGCTGACCCGGCATATATTCGAAGACGCGGTGATCCGCTTTCTGACCGGCTTTGGCTATGTCTTCTTCACCGCCATTGTCGCGATCCCGTTTTACGTCATGGTCATGACCAGCCTGAAGAACCAGTCACAGCTGATCCAGAACCCGCTCGATTTCTCGCTGGATCTGAGCCAGGGCTGGGGCTTGTTCCGGTCCTATTTTGAACTCTTCGCCGATTTCAACTTTGGCACTTACCTGCTGAATTCTCTGGTGATTTCGGTGCTGACCGTGTTTATCACCCTCGCCTTCAGCATCCCCGGTGCCTATGCGGTGGCGCGGCTTCGGTTCAAGGGGCAGGCAGTCTTGTCGCGTTCGATCCTGCTGATCTACATGGTGCCGATCATCGTCCTGGCGCTGCCGATCTACATCGCCTTTTCGATGACCGGGCTGCGCAACACCATTCTGGGCATTCTGCTGATCTATCCGGTCACGACCATCCCGGTGGCGCTGTACATGCTGCAAGGCTATTTCCGCGGTCTTCCGGCCGAGATCGAAGAGGCCGGGCTGATGGACGGGCTGTCGCGCCTGAAGGTGATCTGGAAGATCACCCTGCCACTGTCGCTGCCAGCCATGGCATCGGTCAGCCTCTATGTTTTCATGATTGCCTGGAACGAGTTTCTGCTGGCCTTCATGCTGCTGGACGATCCGTCAAAGTTCACGCTGACGCGCGGGATCGCCAGCCTCAACTCCTCAGAAATCCCAAGGCAGCACCTGATGGCGGGATCGGTCGTGGCGACCGTGCCGATCATGGTTCTGTTCCTTGGACTTGAACGCTTTATGACGAAAGGGCTGACCGCCGGGTCGGTGAAAGGATGAGCATGGACCATATCAGCATGGACGAGCAGGCCCGCGCAATCCTGCGGGGCAACGATCGGGGCGGCTATACGGTGCCGACCGCGGGGCTTTATCCCTACCAGTGGAATTGGGACAGCGCCTTTGCCGCATGGGGGTTTGCGCAATTCGATATCCCGCGCGCCTGGCAGGAACTTGAGACACTGTTCAGCGGCCAATGGCCCAGCGGAATGGTGCCGCACATCCTGTTTCACAAACCCGATCCGGGATATTTCCCGGGGCCGGACGTGTGGGGCGCCGAGGACAAGGGGCCGATCCCAAGTTCGGGCGTTAGCCAGCCGCCGGTCGCCGCCAGCTTTGTCCGGGCCGTTTTTGAAAAGGACCCAAGTGCCGGAAAAACGCACCTGCGCGGGCTCTTTGGCAAGCTGGTGGATTGGCACCGATGGTTTATGACCTGGCGCTGCGATGGCGGTGCGATCTTCATCACCCACCCTTGGGAAGCTGGCCGCGACAATGCCCCCGACTGGGACGAAGCCATGGCCGCGATCGACCCGCAAGGCGTGGGCGAATATACCCGCCGCGACACCAGCCATGTGGACCCGGCCATGCGCCCCACCAAGGAAGACTATGATCGCTACATCTGGCTGGTGCAGCGCGGGCGGCGGCTGGGCTGGGATGATGCCAAGATGGCCGAGGCGATGCCCTTCAAGGTGGCTGACCCGACGATGACCTTCATCCTGCTTCGTGCGAACCGCGATCTGGCCGCTTTGGCCGATGCCCTGGGCGAAGACCGCAGCGAAATCGACAGCTGGACCGCGCAGCTTGAGACTGGTGCCGCGCGGCTGCGCAATGCCTCTGGTGTCTTCGACGGGATCAACCTGAACACGGGCAATCACACCGGCCATGTCTCCTGCGCGTCGTTTCTGTGTTGGTACGGCGGCGTTGAAAGCAACGTGATGCAAGACGAATTGAAACAGGCATTCGAGGCCTGCGCCTATCCCATTCCCAGCCACAAGACAGGGACAGAGATCTTTAACCCAAAACGGTATTGGCGCGGCCCAACATGGGCCATTCTGAACGCTTTGATCGGACGCGGTCTTGCCGAGATGGGCCATGACCAAGACGCGGCAAGGCTGTGCGATCTGACCCGAGAATTGATCGCCCGCCATGGCTTTGCCGAATACTTCGATCCAATGACCGGTGACCCCGCGGGTGGAGGCACCTTTACCTGGACCGCCGCGGTCTGGCTGGCCTGGGCCTCGCCCAGCGCGGGAGGCGTGTGATGGGGTCGATCAATCTGAAAGCGGTCGAAAAGTGGTTCGGCAATGTGCAGGTGATCAAAGGCGTGGACTTTGAAGTTGCCGATGGCGAATTTGTGGTTTTTGTCGGCCCCTCGGGCTGTGGCAAGTCAACCCTTTTGCGGATGATCGGCGGGCTTGAGGATATCAGCCGTGGCACGCTTGAGATCGACGGGCGCGACGCGACACCCGAGCCGCCCAGCAAACGCGGGCTGGCGATGGTGTTCCAAAGCTATGCGCTCTATCCGCATATGTCGGTGCGCGACAACGTTGGTTTCAGCCTCAAGACCTCGGGCGCGCCGAAAGAGGAAATCGCCCGCAAAGTCGATCACGCCGCCGAAGTTCTGAAACTTGGCCCCTATCTGGACCGCCGCCCAAAGGACCTGTCTGGCGGGCAACGCCAGCGGGTGGCCATCGGGCGCTGTATCGTCCGCGACCCCACGGCCTTTTTGTTTGACGAACCACTGTCCAATCTTGACGCCGCGCTGCGGGTCGAAATGCGGTATGAGATCGCCAAACTGCACCAGTCGCTGAAATCCACCATGATCTATGTGACCCACGATCAGGTCGAGGCAATGACGCTGGCCGACAGGATCGTGGTGCTGGAGTTCGGCAAGATCGCGCAGGTCGGCTCGCCTCGGGAACTGTATGAAAGGCCTGCAAACCTGTTTGTCGCGCAATTCATCGGCAGCCCCAAGATGAACATTCTGCCCTGCAGCACCGAAGGCGGCTCCTATGCTCTTGAAGGTGGGCGCAGCGCGGCGTTTGACGGCGCGCGGCCTGCCCGCCATCTGGGTATCCGGCCGGAACACATCGACATCAATGCGCCCGGCGAAGGGCAGTGCGACGGGGTCATCGACGTGATTGAATACCTTGGCGCCGACAGCTTTCTGGTCGTCGATTGCGGCCCCTTGGGCAGGATCACCCAGCGCAGCAGCGGTGACATTACCCACCGCGCCGGGGATTATGTGGGGCTGGCGTTCGACGCCGAGCGGCTTTCCTTTTTCGACAGAGAAGGTTTGCGGATCTGACCACTGTGGGAATTGCGGATACCGGCACGCGCCCAAGACACCGCGTGGTTGCGCCTTTGCGCCCGGGACGGCCCGCCCTAGCTGCCACGATAGGTGGAATACCCATAGGGCGACAGCAGAAGTGGCACGTGGTAATGTGCCTCTTCTGACATGCCGAAACGCAGAGGCACCTCGTCCAGAAACAGCGGCTCTTGCGTCACTTGCCCCGTGGCACGCAGATAATCACCCGCGCAAAAGACCAGTTCATAGGTGCCGGTCTTGAATTTGACTTCTGGCAGGATCGGTGCATCGGTGCGCCCGTCCGCATTGGTCGTCGACTCGGCAATCTTGCGATGGGAATTTCCCGACACCCGGTAAAGCATAATTCGGATGCCCTCGGCGGGACAGCCTTTGGCGGTATCAAGCACGTGGGTCGTCAGATATCCGGACATTCGAGCGTCTCTTTTCGATCATTTTCGGTGTCGTGCTGCCGAGGGTGACGCAGACTCAGGGCCGTGGCAAATCAATGTTTTCAAAGAAACCGTCGGCGCCCGCGGGATAAGCGCGGCCATGCACTGAATTCCATCTACACGGGACATGCCCAAAACGAAGCGCGCAACGACGCAGAGGACGAGTCTCGGCTACCGTTACCAAGGCCGAGAATTATTCAGGCATGCCGCACAATTAGCGGGCATTTCTCAGCCATCCCAACCAGTGCGTCAATCTGAACAGGGGCGTTTGGCACAGCGTTCTTGCGCCCGCCGAAAAGCCCGGAAAGTTCAAATTGTTCGATCGGATCGGCGATGACGCCAATCTGCAAGAACGCTGGTTCGACGGCTTCGAAACCGCCGAGACAGTCACCATAGGGAACCCGACCGTCAAAGAAGCGGGTCCCGACACACAGTCACTCGGAGGGACAAGATGGCTGACACTTCAATCGGGACCGCAGAGCAACTGCGCGATCCAAACTTTACGCCACCCCTGGCCAAAGCGGTGCCTCTGGGCATCCAGCACGTTCTGGCCATGTTCGTCGCCAACGTGACACCGGCGATCATCATCGCGGGCGCTGCCGGCTTTGGCTTTGGCTCGGATCAGGGCGCGCTGGGGTTTCCGGACATGACCTACATGATCCAGATGTCCATGCTGTTCGCAGGCATCGCGACGCTGTTCCAGACCATTGGTTTTGGTCCGGTGGGCGCGCGTCTGCCCATCGTTCAGGGCACGTCGTTCGCGTTCATCCCGGTGATGATCCCTGCAGTCGCCGGACAAGGCACCGACGGCATGGCTGGGCTGATGACCGGCGTTGTCATCGGCGGCATTTTCCACTTCACGCTGGGTACGGTGATTGGCAAGATCCGGTTTGCCTTGCCGCCGCTGGTCACGGGCCTGATCGTTCTGATGATCGGTCTGGCGCTGATCAAGGTTGGCATCCTATATGCTGCGGGCGGTGTGCCGCTGATCGGAAAGCCCGAGTATGGCGCGCTTGCCATGTGGTTCCCAGCGCTTGTGGTGATCATTGTCACGCTGGCACTGAAGTTCTTCGCCAAGGGGATGCTCAGCGTCGCCGCTGTCTTGGTCGGCATCGTCGTCGGCTATATCGTCGCCTTCACGATGGGTCAGGTGAACCTTGGCAACATCGCCCGAGCAGCGGTCTTTGAAGTGCCCGCGCCCTTCAAATGGGGTTTCCAGTTCAACAGCGCCATCATCATTGGCATGTGCTTCATGGCTGTCATCTCGGCGATTGAAACCGTTGGCGACACCTCGGGCATCACCAAGGGCGGCGCGGGCCGCGAGGCAACCGACAATGAGATCACCGGCGCGACCTTTGCCGACGGTTTGGGCACCGCGATTGCGGGCATTTTCGGCGGGCTTCCCAACACCTCGTTCAGCCAGAACGTCGGCCTGATCTCGATGACCGGGATCATGAGCCGCCACGTCGTGACCATCGGGGCGATCTTCTTGATCATCTGCGGACTGATGCCGATGGTCGGCGCGGTGATCCGCACGGTTCCCATCAACGTGCTGGGCGGCGGTGTGATCGTGATGTTCGGCATGGTGGCCGCTGCTGGCGTGAACATGCTGTCAGACGTGGACTGGAACCGCCGCAACATGGTGATCTTTGCGATCTCCCTGTCCGTTGGTCTGGGCCTTCAGCTTGAACCCGGCGCGCTTCAACACCTGCCCAGGACGGCGCAGATCTTGTTGACCTCGGGCCTTCTGCCCTCGGCGCTGCTGTCCGTGGTGCTGAACCTGATCCTGCCCGAGGATCTCGACGCCGACTAAGGCTTGATCCTTGCAGGAAAAGCAATGGCGGCGTCCCTTTGGGGCGCCGTTTTCCGTTTCAGAACGCCTTACCACGTCCCGACCCTGTTGTAACAAAGGACATGTCAGGTGTCGGCCAACTTCACCACTCGCCATTGCCAATCCGTCACATTCTTTTTATTGAATGTTTGTGCATCACAAGGTATTCTTCCATGCAATCGGGCCGATGCCCGCCAAAACATAGGAGCAAAAGAATGACCCTCGACCGTGCCGTATTCGCCTTTGCCGGTGTAATGACCCTTCTCAGCGTGCTGCTGACAGTTTTTGTCCATCCGCTGTGGATATGGTTCACCGTCTTCATCGGTGTGAACCTGCTGCAATCCGCTTTTTCCGGTTTCTGCCCGGCGGCGACGATTTTCAAAAAACTGGGCGTGAAAGAGGGCTGCGCGTTCAAATAACCCGGTTCGGGTCGGGTTGGATCTTCCGATTGTCGCACAGCGACGGCGTTCTTGGCGGACAGTCCAAACGCCTAGGGCATCCCGACTTGGGATAGCCTCCCTGGACCGAGACGGGCGGGCAATGCATGTTTCCCGAATTTAATGGAGAGAAGAGCGCCCGGGCGGGGGAGACCCCGGGCGCCCGACGGTGCTTCACCCGAGGTGATGCACCTCTTGAAGGCCGTAGACGGGTGTATCCAGCCCTTCCATCCGCGCCTTCAGTTGTAATGCCAGATACAGCGAATAGTGCCGCGACTGGTGCAAGTTGCCGCCGTGGAACCACAGGTTTTCCTGCTGGGTCGGCTTCCACATGTTGCGCTGCTCGCCTTCCCACGGGCCCGGATCCTTGGTGGTGTCCGAACCAAGTCCCCAGACCTTGCCGACCTTGTCCGCGACGTCCTGACTGATCAGATCAGCTGCCCAGCCGTTCATCGACCCGTAGCCGGTGGCCATGACCACAAGATCCGCCTCCAACCGCGTGCCGTCAGCCAGAACCACGGCGTCTTCTTCAAAGTGGTCCATCTGCCCGCGCACCAGCTTTACCTTGCCGTCGATGATCAGTTGCGACGCGCCCACGTCGATGTAATAGCCCGAACCGCGCCGCAGGTACTTCATGAACAGACCCGAGCCATCGTCGCCCCAGTCCAGTTCGAAACCGGCCTTTTCCAGCCCGGCATAAAAGTCGGCATCACGCTCTCGCATCTGGTCATAAAGCGGGATCTGGAATTCATGCATGATGCGGTAAGGCAGCGAGGCAAAGATCATATCCGCCTTCTCGGTGGTCATGCCCGCCGCCACGGCCTGTTCCGAGTACAGCCCGCCAAGACCGATATCCATCAAGGTGTCTGACCGCACAATATGTGTCGAGGATCGCTGCACCATCGTCACGTCGGCATCATGCTCCCAAAGCGCGGCACAGATATCATGAGCCGAGTTGTTGGAGCCGATGACAACCACCTTCTTTCCGGCCCAGGCGTCAGGTCCGTCATGCTGGGACGAATGCTGGATGGTGCCCTTGAAACTGCCTTCGCCGGGGAAATGCGGGATGTTGGCCTTGCCCGACATACCGGTGGCCAGCACCAGTTGCTTGGGCTTCAGAACCACCCTTTCGCCGTCGCGGTTGACCTCGACGGTCCATTCGCCGGACGCCTCGTCAAAGCTGGCCTTGGTGACTTCGGAGCGGGTCCAGTAGTTCAGCTCCATCACCTTGGTGTACATCTCAAGCCAGTCACCGATCTTGTCCTTCGGCGCAAAGACCGGCCAGTTGTCCGGGAACTTGATGTAAGGCAGATGGTCGTACCAGACCGGGTCATGCAGGCAGAGCGACTTGTAGCGCTTGCGCCAGCTGTCGCCGGGGCGGTCGTTCTTTTCCACGATGATCGTCGGCACGCCAAGCTGGCGCAGCCGTGCGCCAAGGGCAATGCCGCCCTGCCCGCCGCCGATGATCACGGTATAGGGCTGAGTGTCATAGCCAAGCGTCTCGGCTTCGACTTCGCGTTCTTCCTTCCACGACAGCCGGTTCTTGCCGGCGCCATGTTTGGCCCCCATCGGTCGCCGGTCGCCTTTGTTCTCCTCAAACCCCTTCAGTTCTTGCAGAGCGGTCAGCAGCGTCCAGATCTTGTCGTCGCGCAGCCGCATCAGACCCCAGCCACGTCCCACATTCGTCTCGAAGGTGATCCAGGCGGTGATGACGCCGCCATCCTCTGACGGAACCTCGCCGTCCTGAATCGAGAAACTGCCGGGTTTGACATGAGACCGCTGGCTGGTCAGCATCTCGGCAACCTGATCCGGCCCCTCGACCGTCTTCAGGTTCCAGGTAAAGGCCACTAGGTCGCGCCAGTAGCAATCAGTGGCGAACAGCGCCTTGACCTTGTCGACGTCGCCGCTGGCAAAGGCCTCGTTCAGTCTGTCCAACACTTCTTGGGTTCGCGTGGTGACCGTTGAATCAAGCATAGCGTCTCCTCCTCTATCGCATGCAATCGGGGCGAGTATCTGGCCAGAGAGGCTGGCACGGCCATTGGAAATTCGATGTCCTACGACCTTTGACAGTGCGCCGCAGCGCAGCACGTTGCGCGCGCAACAGCGCGCAACACGTCAGCTTGGAGGCCGCAGCCCGGCCTTGCGCATTCGCCGCAGCACCGTCGAGCGATTGACCCCAAGCCGCCGCGCCGTTTGGGCCATATTCCACCCGCAGGCGTCCAACACCTCTTCCAGGTTGGGCTCGGGTCTGGCTTCGGTTCCGGCGTCAGCAGGGGGCGGAAGATCGGGCAGGTCGATCACCGGACCGTCACTCAGCGCCAGCGCCACGTCCAGCACCTGCTCCAACTCGCGCAGGTTGCCCGGCCAGGATCGCCCGACCAACTCGGCCCGCGCCGAGGGCGACAGCCGACCATCATCCGGGGCACGGCGACGGAACAGCCGTTCAATCAACCAAGCCAGATCTTGTCGTTGCCGCAATGGCGGCATGGCGAGCGTGGCGCCTGCCAGTCGGTGAAACAGCGGACTGGGGAAATCACCTTTGCGGCTGAGCGCGCCCAGATCGGCACAACTGGTCACGATGGGCCGCAGGTGCGCGTTCTGGTCGAGAACCGAGGCAAGTATGCGCCGGGTTTCGGTCGGCAATTCCTCGATCCGCCGAAGCAATAGCGTGGTGCACTGCTGGGTTTCGGAGATCCGCCGCAAAAACGGCTCGGGCATCAGCCCCGCGCAATCGAGCGAGACAAACCGCTCGGCTTTGCCAGTTGTATGGATCGCGCGTGCCAGCCGGGTTTTCCCTGAACCCGTTTCGCCGGTAATCAGCAAAGGGATCGTTGTCCGCGACAGCTTTTCCGCCTGCGCCAAAAGCACCGTCATCGCCGGATCGGGCCCCGCCAGACCGGCCAAAGCGCCGCCCTTGCTGCGGGCAATCATCGGCGCACTGACACGCGGCGTTTGCGGCGCGATGGCATGGCCGAACAGCGCCCCGCCATCACGCATCTGAACCACACGATCCTCGGTGGGCCGATCGCGCATCAAGCACGTAAGATCATCAACCGTCAGATCCAGAACCTCGTCGATCCGCCGTCCCAGAACCGGCCCGCCATCGCCAAACAGGCGCTGCGCTGCGCGGGTAAACCCGATGACCCGGCCCGATCCGTCCAGCGTCACCGCCGCTTCGGGATCGACATCAAGGAACTCAGGGCTGGAGGACAGGCGCAGCACCCAGTCACGTCGGCTTTCGGCCATGAGGTTCGCCATCTCGACCCGCCGCGCCGAGGCGGTGACAAGGCTCATCGCAAGGCTCTGGCTGGATTTCGGCGAGGGCGAGCGCAAAAGCGAAATGTCCAGCACCGCCGCCAGCTTGCCGAGGCTGTCATAGATCGGCGCCGAGGTGCAGGACAGGGCCGTATGGGCGTTGCCGAAATGGTCGTCCTGATGGATGGTCACCGGCTCTCCCGTCACGATGCAAGACCCGACACCGCAAGTCCCGGCAAGGCTCTCGGACCAGTCCGAGCCAAGGTACAGGCCGGATTGGCGCAACTCGTCCTCGAATCTTGGGTCACCAAAGAAATCGACGCAGATGCCTTTGGCATCCGCCAGCAGCAGCACATAGTTCTGACCGGCCACCTGCCGGAACAGGTTTTGCAGACCTGACCGCGCGGCAGAGATCATCCATTCTGCCTGCTTGCGGTGTTCGCGCAGTTCCGCGTCTGTCACGATATGGGCCGGTTCATTGCGCATCGGGTCCATGCCGTACAGCTCGACGCAGCGCCGCCACGACGCAGAAACCTGGCTGTCGCGCCCAGTGGCCCGCCCCTCCAAGACGCGCTCAATTTCTTCGACGTGTCCTCGCTCGGTCATGGCAACATGTCCCGACTCCCCCGTACTCCACCGACTCCAGCCTAGCACGGAAACGTGCAGGCAGACTGTGCGACTTTCGCAGAAGATGTGATCAAACATCTGCCACGCCGCCGCCAGATCATCACTTATTGGCGGATTTGCTGCTGTCACCGCGATACCAAGTTGTAGATTCCCCGGCTTCGGGGTACGACGCGCAAAACTTGGAATGGAAAGCGATACACGATGAGGATGCGAGACACCTTTATCAAACCCATGCACCCCGAGGGGCGCAAGTTTGTCGCGATATTCGCTGCCATTACTGTTGGGCTGTTCCTGCTGTCCTCCTTTCTGGGGTGGATCGGCGTCGGGCTGACCGTCTGGTGCTATTACTTCTTCCGCGACCCCAAGCGCGTGACGCCCATTGCCGACGGGCTGGTCATCAGCCCCGCCGATGGTGTCGTTTCGCTGATTGAAAAGGCGGTTCCCCCGGCCGAGCTGGGCATGTCGGATAAGGCCCTGACACGCGTCAGCGTCTTCATGAGCGTCTTTAATTGCCACGTGAACCGCGCGCCAGTCGCGGGCACGATCAAGGCAATCGCCTATCGCCCCGGCAAATTCTTCAATGCCTCGCTGGACAAGGCAAGCTCGGATAACGAGCGCAACAGCCTGTGCATCGAGATGGCCGACGGGCGCCAGATCGCCGTGGTGCAGATTGCCGGGCTTGTCGCCCGTCGCATCGTCTGTTTCGTCTCGGAAGGTCAGGCGATTGAAACCGGCGGACGGTTTGGCCTGATCCGCTTTGGATCGCGGCTGGATGTCTATCTGCCCGACGGCGTGCAGCCAATGGTCAGCCTCGGCCAGACCATGATCGCGGGCGAAACCGTGCTGGCCGATCTGACATCGGACGCCCCCGCCCGCCTTGGACGGACAGACTGACCCATGGGCGAAACCTCTCCGGAAAAAACGAGCAAACTGCCGATCATAAACCTGCTGCCGAACATGCTGACGATTGCTGCGATCTGCGCAGGTCTGACAGCGATCCGGTTTGGCTATCAGGGGGATTTTGAATCCGCAGTGCGGCTGGTGCTTCTGGCGGGAATTCTGGATGGGCTGGACGGGCGGCTTGCGCGGCTTCTGCGCTGCCAAAGTTCGGTCGGAGCCGAGCTGGATTCGCTGGCTGATTTTCTCAATTTCGGGGTCGCGCCGGGGCTTATCCTGCACGCCTGGGCGCTTCAGGACTTTAGCCGCGCGGGATGGATTGCCGTTCTGGCCTATACGATCTGTTGCGTGCTGCGTCTGGCCCGGTTCAACGTCAACAGCCGGTTGGAAACCAAGGAAAGCAACGATTTCTTTGTCGGCGTGCCGTCCCCTGCGGGGGCCATGCTGGCCATGTTGCCGATGTATGTGGCGTTCCTGTTCCCCGAAATGGCACCGGTGCCGCCCGCCTTCGTCGCCGCCTACATCTTTGTCGTCGGCCTGTTGATGATCAGCCGCGTTCCGACCTATTCGTTCAAGAACTTTTCCATCCGTCGGGATACTGCACGCTACCTCATCCTTGGCGCGGTGCTGCTGGCCTCGGCTTTGTTCACCTACCTTTGGGCGACCTTGGTCATCATCACCTTAGCCTATATCAGCGGGTTGTTCTTTGCATTCTGGACGTCCCGCAAAGCCTCGAAATAGGACGGTTCACGGTTTGGACATAGAAGCTGTCAAGACTTCCTACGCGCGTTGGGCTCCGATTTACGACCGGACCTTTGGCGCCGCGACCAAGGCAGGCCGTAGACGTGTGGTCAGCTATATCAACGACTGGTCGGGACCGAAGGTATTGGAAGTCGGGGTCGGCACAGGATTGTCCCTGCCACACTATCGGGCCGATCTTTTCGTTACCGGCATCGATTTCAGCGAAGAGATGCTGCGCAAAGCCAGTTCCCGGGTGCAAGAACTGGATCTTGGCCATGTCGCGGCTTTGGAACAGATGGACGCGCGGCATCTTGGCTTTGACGACAACACCTTTGACACGGTGGCAGCGATGCACATCGTCTCGGTCGTCCCCGAGCCCGAGCGCGTGGTCGCCGAAATGGCGCGGGTGTGCAAACCGGGCGGCAGGATCGTCATATCCAACCACTTCGCCAGAGAAACCGGAGCGCTTGCGGTGATCGAGAAACTCTCGGCGCCTTTCGCCAATATCTTGGGGTGGCATTCGGATTTCGACATCCGCACTGTTCTGGGTCAGCCCAACCTTGAGATCGTAGAGAAAGACAGGCTGCCCCCTATGGGCATGATGACCTTTCTCGTGCTTGAAAAAACCTGATCCAAGCAAGGCCGCAAGCCCAGCGCCAGCCGACACGGCGGGTTTTCTGCCCCGAGCCTTCAGCAAGCCGGGCCACGGTGTAAAACATCACGCCCGGCTTCGGAAACCCGGGTCATTCATTTTAGTTTTACTATTTGATCTAGGTTAAAGCTGCCTCAGCGGGCATAGCATTACGAATATATTCAAGCATCCGAATGCCAAAATTTCCTTTTGGGTAGGCCCTATTGGGGTCCCGATTTCGGCTGCAAGAAACGAACATAACGACGAGGGCTAACATGTGTGCCGATCAAGTTGTAAACACCAATCCAACGTTCACTTCGAGCCATACTTTCAGTACCGATGACATCACCGGGACATTCGATGGTCTGACGCAGGGAACAGTCGGCGTAGGCGAAACGCCGGTCATCGATTTCAGCGCAACCCCGATGGTGACCAAGGAAGGCGTCGAACTTTATCCGATCAACAGTGAATTCGGCTTTATAGTCGACGATTTCAACGGCGCCGTACCAAAAGATTTCGTGGACAACCCCGAATATGAAGAGGGCTACGCCGGTGATCTGAAGGGCGTGGGCGGAGAGCAGGTCGGATTGGTCATTTCCGACGCCCCGACCGACGTTTTCATGACCCCTGCTCTTTTGGGCACATGGTTGATGGGCATCGGCGGCAGCTTTGTCAAAGCCTCGACCGAGCACTATTCGGTCATGCAGTCCATTCTCTCGGATCAGGCCTATCCCGGCGATCCGCTTGCGGAATATCCGCTGGACGACGACCTTATCGTTATCGGTGGCCAATATGACGGCATGCGGGTGGCGGATGTCATCCCGATTGTCGGCGACGTCAACGGAGACGGCTTTGCCGATATCAAGGACGTGCTGACAGCCAACGAAAGCACGATCGACGAAAACATTGCCGTAAGCAGTGATTATTCCGTGACGCTCAAGGATGACGGTAAGCTGCTGTATCGCTGGGGTAACGCGGTCAAAAAGCCGAATGACGTGCGGATCGAGGCCAGCCTGGATCTGCCCGACGAATGGACGCAACCCGACGCACAAGACCCCGATCTGATGCCGCTTTACCGGGTGACTGCTGCGGAACTCGTGGTGAACCACACCGTCACAAATAACCCGAACGACCAGATTCGCCCCGAAGATTACGAGAACGAAAGCGCCATCGGTCAATTGCCGACCTATGAGGTTCTCCCGGATGGCAAGTGGGTCTCGACCGATGACTACTATGCGGGCGATGGCACTTTTTACCCCGCGGGCACGGTTCTGAAAGATCCGGCGCTGGCAGCGGCGGCACAAACGTCGGATCTGGCCGCAATCGGAGCACTGTCTTCGGACCTGGCGCAGGGCTATACGGCCGCTTGGTACACCACCATGGACCGCGAGCCCTTTGAGGCTGCCCTGGACGACAACGGCGAGTATATCGTCGGACCGCGCTGGCGGCTCCAGACCGACAAATACGGTCAGGACCTGCCCAGCGTGACCATTCCGCTCGACCCTTCGCTGCCGCCCCCTCCGACACAGGATGAGGTCAAGTACAATGTCGGCGACGACACAACGACAGTGATCAACTTGCTGGATTGGGCGCTGCCGATCTCGCCACTGTCGTTGAGCGCGGGGTACCAGAACCTGTCCGGGACGGTCTCCGTGAACGGCCTGAACATGACGGACGGCTTCGACGTGGCCTTCTACATCAAGGGCGACATCAAACCCGCCACGATCTATGACACCCAACTGATCATGACCTACGAACAGTTGACGATCTACGATGCGGGCGCGGCGATCGCTGGCACCGCCGAAAGCGACTATCTGGTGGGTCAGGGCAACAACAGCTTTACCGGCGGCGCGGGCGAAGACCTGTTCGTTCTGTCCTACGGTGTCTCGGACGAATGGACCGAGATTCAGGCCAGCACCGTGACCGACTTTGAGGTTGGCACAGACACGTTGGGGATCATCGATTTTGACATCAACGAACTCAACTTCTCCGAACTGGTCCAACAGGCAATTGTCGGTGGCAATCTTGAGGTGTCGGTCGGAGGCATCCTGATTGCGACGCTGACGGGCGTGACGGAAGTGCTGGATTACACCGACTTCATCTTCCTCGACCGCTCGCTGGACCAAACGCTGGTGGGCACCGTCGACGACAACTACCTTGTGGGAGATCAGTTCGACAATGTCATCCTTGGCGGTGACGGCAACGATACGCTTCTGGGTCTGGCAGGCGACGACCAACTGTTCGGCGAAGCGGGCGACGACTCGCTGGTTGGCGGCAATGGTAACGACACGCTGAATGGCGGCCTTGGAAGCGACACGCTGGAAGGCGGCGATGGCACTGACGCTGTGTCCTACATGGATGCAGCAGGGCCGGTTGGTGTGGGCCTTGACGGTAGTGTCAACTGGGGCGCCGCCACGGGCGATATCATCACTGATGTCGAGAATGTCCTGGGCAGCAACTTCGACGACACCATCACCGGGAACGACAGCGACAACCTATTGTACGGCTCTGGCGGCAACGACACGATCTATGCGCTTGACGGCGCCGACACAGTAGTTGGCGGCGAGGGCGACGATGAGTTGTATGGCCAGGATGGCAACGACATCCTCATGGGGGGCCTCGGGGCTGACACCATTGCTGGCGGGACAGGCGACGACACCGTCAGCTACGAAGATGCCTCCACTGCGGCTGGTGTCCGTCTGGATGGCGGTGTCAACTGGGGCGCGGCCACGGGCGACGTCATCAGTGAAACCGAAAATGCCACTGGCGGCTTCTGGGGCGATACCTTGATCGGCAACATCGGCGGCAATATCCTTGTCGGTGGGATCGGTTGGGACACCATTTGGGGCGTTGCCGGCAATGACACCCTGTTGGGTGAACGGGGCAACGACAACCTTTATGGCGGCAGCGGCAACGACCTCATGATCGGCGGTCTGGGCGCGGATGTCATGATCGGCGGCAACGGTGTCGACACCGCAAGCTACGCGGACGAGGCATCAAGCGTCGGTGTCCGTCTTGATGGCGGTGCCAACTGGGGCGCAGCCACGGGCGATACCATCACCGAGACCGAGAACCTGATCGGCAGCGCCTTTGACGACACGTTGGTCGGATCCATGAGCACCAACCTGCTGGAGGCCGGAGACGGCAATGACACCGTCTACAGTCTTGCTGGCAATGACACGGTCAATGGCGGCGCTGGCGACGATATGCTTTATGGTCAGGGCGGTAGCGATACGTTTGTCTTCGACGATGCCTTCGGAAACGATGTGATCGCGGATTTCAACGCGATCGACACCAACGAAAAGATCGATCTCTCGTCGCTGTCCACCATTTCCAGTTATTCCGACATGACCAGCACAGGCCAGCTGTATCAGGTCGGGGCCGACGTGATCATCAACGATTTCTCTGGCAATACGATCACGCTGATGAACGTCCAAATCACCGATCTGGACGCGACCGACTTCATCTTCTGATTGGTCACATATCGTTCAAACGGGCATCAACTTTGGTTGGTGCCCGTTTTCCTTCAAGGGGCCGCGCATCGGAAACAGCTATCTTCTTTTGCCCGCTTTGCTAGGCTGACTTGATAGAAATGGGAGGATCCAAAATGAAACATCTGCTGACAACTGCGGCCCTGCTGATGGCCACGCAGGCCTACGCCGAAGGCGTCACGCATCACGTGGCCGTGCATGTCGATCAAAACGACCCGCAGGTCATCAACATGGCTCTGAACAATGTTCAGAACGTCACCAATTATTACGAATCCCAAGGCGATAGCGTCGTCGTCGAAGTCGTCGCCTACGGCCCCGGGCTGAGTATGCTGGTCAAAGAAACAAGCCCCGTCGCGGACCGGATCAGCACCATGAGCCTTGAGATGGAAAACCTGACCTTTGCGGCCTGCGGCAACACTCACGCCGCGATGTCAAAGAAAAAGGGCGCCGAGGTCGCCTTGCTGGACGAAGCGCAGATCACCCCTTCGGGCGTGGTGCGCCTGATCGAGCTACAGGAACAAGGCTACGCCTATATCCGGCCCTGACAAACTCTCTGTGTCGCCACAGGCCCCTGGCCCAATGGCGACACAGACTGACTCCTGCGCTCAAAGCTGACCCGCGGGATCATAGACATCTACTTCAACCACTTCGCTCTCTTCGGGCGGGCTGGTGCGAAACTTGGGATATTCGCTCAACATGGCGGATTCCTGCCGTTTGAGATATCTCAGAAGCTGCGCCAGAGTTGGGTTTGCCGCCTCAATATAGGCTTTTGTCTGGGCCATTGCCTGCTTTTGGCGACTGACAGGCACATGCGTCAAAGTACGTGGCGTCTCCCAGCGTGGACCGCCCAGCCAGACCGCGGCAAACATCAATTTCGCCGTCAGCCCCTCGGCCCCGCCGACAACCAGTCCGTCATAAAACATCTTGTGAACGTCTTCCCACTCGGCCTGATGGTACATCAAACCAGTCTCGTTCCCGATCCCGCAATAGGCATCATGCATAGCAGCGGCATTGATGAATTCCTCGCTCGTGGGATCGCCAACGATCGAGACGAATATCAGGGGGATCGAGGCACCGTCGGTCAGCGTTCTGCTGGGCGCGGTCCAGGTTACTTTCCGGGCATCAACAAAGTTCAGTTGTTCGGCGGTCGGGAAAAACTTGTAGGGGCGTTTGGCGATGGTCACCGGCTGGGGCAACACCCGCAGAGGGGCCTTGTCAAAACTGCAACCAGAGCCCGAATAACGGTCGCAACTGACGACCGGGGCGTCCATGTTCCGGGCCTTTTGAATGACGTCGGACGGGGCACAGGCAGCAAGCCCGAGCAAGATGGCCGACAGAACAGCAATACGTGTCATGATAAATCCATTCATCTCAAATAATGGCGCAAAAATAGCGGCAGGACGCTTCGCCAATCAAGTTTTTCCGTCGATTTGCCCCTGCTGCGGCCGTCAGATGATGCAGATCAAGGCACACATATTGCATTTTCAATATGTGTAGTGAAACCTACAGACAGGAGGTTTCAATGCTGCGACTGGCCGGAATTTTGTATTCTCTTATCTCCACAACCCTTGCGGGTACCGCCATTATTGCGGTGCTCGTTGCCGGGTACGGCACCTTGATGCCAATCCTCTGGGCAGCGGCTGCGGGCTTTGTCATCTCGGGGCCTGTGGCTTGGGTCGTGGCAAAAAAGCTTTATAATTGAGCGATTAAGCCCTTGGCGCAGGCCTCGACCATGGTCAACGTGCCGTCAAAGTCCCGCGTGTAGTAGGGGTCGGGCACCGCGTCCGTATGCAGTTCAGGCGCATAGTCGGTGAACAGCTTCAGCGTCGCGTCAGACTGCGGCGGGCGCATGCGTTGTAACGTACGCAGGTTGTCCGCATCCATCGCCAAAATCAGATCGAAGCGTTGAAAATCCTCAGCGGCGATCATTCGCGCGCGCTGCCCGGACAGGTCATAGCCGCGCGCGGCGGCAGTGCGTTGCATCGGCCCGTAAGGCGATTCGCCCACATGCCATGGTCCGGTGCCCGCGCTGTCCAGCGTCAGGTCCAGTCCCTGCGCCTCGGCCATTTGGCGCACCACGCCTTCGGCGCTCGGAGAGCGGCAGATATTGCCCAGACAGACGAAAAGGATACGTTGGGTCATACCTCCGAAGTAGCCTTCGGGATCAACCAGAGCAAGGGGGCCAAGATGGCAGGAAAAATCGTTATCCTGACTGGAGCCGGGCTGTCGGCGGAAAGCGGGCTAGGCACCTTTCGTGATGAAGGCGGGCTGTGGTCTCAGCACCGGATCGAGGATGTCGCCACCCCAGAAGGATTTGCCCGCGATCCGCAATTGGTCCATGATTTTTACAACGCGCGCCGGGTGCAAGCCGCACAGG
This sequence comes from Pacificoceanicola algae, assembly GCF_049341065.1. NCBI lineage: Bacteria > Pseudomonadati > Pseudomonadota > Alphaproteobacteria > Rhodobacterales > Roseobacteraceae > Pacificoceanicola > Pacificoceanicola algae. Next base: position 391,944 of record NZ_JBMPIX010000002.1, read on the forward strand.
CCACCCCCAATCCGGCACATGACGCCTTGGCGCAGCTGCAGCGGGCGTGGTCCGGCGATGTGGTCATTGTGACCCAAAACGTTGACAGACTGCACGAAAGGGCTGGGGCCAGCGCACTCCACATGCACGGAGAGCTGGCGCGCGCCCTTTGTGCCGCTTGTGGGGCCCGCTGGGATGCAGCGCCCAGGATGTCACCCGAGTCCCCCTGCCCCAGCTGCGGCGCCCTTGCGACGCGCCCTGACGTGGTCTGGTTCGGAGAGATGCCCTACCACATGGACGAGATCGCGGATCACCTGAACAGTTGCACGATCTTCGCCGCGATCGGCACCTCCGGGCAGGTCTATCCCGCCGCAGGATTTGTGCAAGAGGCCCGCTCTACCGGAGCGGAAACAGTCGAGCTGAACCTCGAAATGACCGAGATTTCACGCACCTTCGACAGCCGCCACATCGGCCCCGCCAGCAAGGTGGTTCCGGCGTGGGTGGACAGTCTTCTGACATGAAAACGCCCGGGGCCCAAGAACCAGGCCACCGGGCGCCAAGAGTTTAGGGGCGGGATTGCCCCGTCGCGGGCTTAGCTGTCGCTGGGCATGCCATGTTGCATCATCTGACCATTGCCTTGGCCCATGCCGCCATGCATCGGCTGACGCTCCAAATCGACGGGGATCTCAACGTCGATCTCGCCAGCTTTTTCAAAGACCAGCGTCACTTTGACGGTCTCGCCCTGCTCAAGTGACTGGTTCAGACCCATGAACATGACGTGATCGCCGCCACGGGCCAGCGCATGTTCGCCCATCGCCGGGATGACAAAGCCCTCTTCCACGTGAATCATACGCATCACGCCCTCGCCGTTTGCGATATGGGTGTGCAGTTCCACCTTGGCCGCAATGTCGGACCGTGCGTCAATCAGCCGGTCATCTTCGGCGCTGTCGTTGGCGATCACCATGAAGGCCGCGCCAGTCTTGGCGCCCGGCATCGACGAACGGGCATAGGGATCGCTGACCGTGATGTCGGCAAGCGCGGGGGTGGCGACGGCCAGTGCCAGAGCACCAGCAAGAATCGTTTGGAATTTCATGACGTTTCCTTCCTAGGACGTGCCCGGGCAACTCTGGCCGCAAAGCAACGCGATATGTTTGATGTGATGTTGAAATCAGACAGGAAACGGCGGAGCCCGCGCATGCGCGGCAGGCGCATCGCGGTCAAGCCCGCGAATGGCCGACAGATCGCGCGGCAGTAGCACCCATAGCGATTCAGGAACAACCGGGACAAAGTCGCCCCCGACCGCCACGAACAGCGACAGCGCAACGTCAGGGCAAAGATGCGGGGTGCTCTGGGTCGGCTGGCCGTCCGAATCGACCGCCACCGCGACCACTGTCTGCCCAAGGCAGATCACCATCGTCCCCACGGCTGGCGACGCTCCGCGCGCCACGGCCACCTGCACCGACGTGAGGGCCAAAAGCGCGGCCAGGGCAAGCCCGACCCATCTGCGTGACGACGTGATCATGACGCCAATCTATGAACATATTCAAGCATCGCAAAGCGACAAAAGGAAACAGCCCCGGACCTTGCGGGCCGAGGCTGTAAATCCGTCCGGATCACATGGTTCAGGCGGTAGCCTGTGCCTTTGCGATCTCTTTCTTGACCTTCAGAGCGCGGTCCGAAAGCTCAACATCCTTGGCTTTGGCCAGGAACTTGTCCAGCCCGCCACGGTGATCGACCGAGCGCAGCGCATGCGCCGAGATGCGCAGCTTGATGCCACGACCCAGCGTTTCGGACTGCAGCGTCACATCGTTCAGGTTCGGCAGAAAACGACGCCGAGTCCTGTTGTTGGCGTGGCTGACATTGTTGCCAACCATCGGGCCCTTACCGGTCAGTTCGCAAACACGCGACATAGGTCTATCCTCATCCTTTGGGCGTAACCACGCGAATCGCACGTTCCGCCAATATCAAAGGGCGCCACCACGGCGCCCGGAATCTCGTTCGGTGGTCTTTAGGCAGATGAGCCCCGCGCGTCAAGGCCTATCCCAAGTGTTTGGCAGCCAAACGCGCTCATATCATCAGGTATTCGCGCATCAGTTGATCGGCCGCCGCCGTCGCGCTCAGATCGCCGTTCTCGACCTGCCCTGCCAGCGCCGTCATGGCGCCTTTAACCGGCTCCCGCTTGAGCCGCGCCAAAAGGGCCTCGCGCACCTCGGCTTCGAACCAATAGCGCGCCTGCGCCGCACGGCGGGCCTCGAAATGGCCCTGCGCGTTGCGCCAGTCCGACAGAGACGTCATTTCCTCCCAGGCTTTGTCCAACCCGTTTTCTTCGATCGCGGAAACCGTCAACGCCTTGGGAAAGCCCTCGGGATCCTGAGGCCGCTTGCGCAAAAGCCTGAGCGCCCCGGCATAATCGGCACAGGTCCGCATCGCCGTCATCTTCAGATCGCCATCTGCTTTGTTGACCAGCAGAATGTCGGCCATCTCCATGATGCCGCGCTTGACCCCTTGCAATTCGTCGCCGCCCGCGGGCGCCAGCAGCAGCAGGAAAAGGTCGGACATTTCCGCCACCATGGTTTCGGACTGGCCAACCCCGACAGTTTCGATCAGCACCACGTCAAAGCCAGCGGCTTCGCACAGGTCAATCGCTTCGCGGGTACGGCGGGCCACACCGCCCAGCTGCGATTGCGAGGGCGACGGGCGGATAAAGGCCTTAGGATCCCGCGCCAGACGCTCCATCCGCGTCTTGTCGCCCAGGATAGAGCCGCCTGACCGCGCCGAACTCGGGTCTACCGCCAATACCGCAACCTTCAGGCCCCTGCCCGTCAGCATACAGCCAAAGGCCTCGATAAAGGTCGATTTCCCGACGCCGGGGGTGCCAGACAAGCCAACCCGCAAGGCCACCCGCCCATGGCCACGCAACCGTTCGAGAAGCTCGGCAGCTTGTGCGCGATGATCCTCGCGCCCGCTTTCAACCAAGGTGATGGCACGGGCCAGAGCGCGCCGCTCTCCCGCCAGAATGCGCTGAGACAGGTCTTGAATATCCATGCAGCTTCATCCCCCGCAGCCCCGGAAAAGTCCAGACCATGACCGGGATCGAAGCTTTAAATATATCCGGGTCACGACAGACCACAGGCGCAATTGTGGCGCTGGCCAAAAGCCATGGATTTTCCCATAAGGCAAAGCATGAGCAAAACCGTCCTGCCGATCGAAGACGCCCTGCCCGAGCTGATCGCCGCCCTGCGCGCGCGTGGCCACGCCGTGCTGCAAGCGCCCCCCGGCGCAGGCAAGACAACCCGCGTGCCGCTGGCCATGCTCGAAGCCGGATTGACCAAAGGCCGCATCGTCATGCTGGAACCGCGCCGCCTTGCCGCGCGCGCCGCTGCGGCCCGCATGGCCGAAACTCTGGGCGAACAGCCGGGCGAAACCGTTGGCTACCGCATCCGCGGCGAGGCCAGGATCAGCCAGAAAACCCGCATCGAAGTCGTGACTGAGGGCATCCTGACCCGGATGATCCAGTCAGACGCCGAATTGCCCGGCATCGGCGCAGTCCTGTTTGACGAATTCCATGAACGCTCTCTGAATGCCGATCTTGGCCTAGCGCTGTGCCTTGAGGTTACGGGTGCCTTGCGCGACGATCTGCTGTTGCTGGCCATGTCCGCGACGCTGGACGCCCAGCCCGTGGCCGATCTGATGCAAGCGCCGATTGTCACCTCGCAAGGGCGCAGCTTTCCGGTCGAGACACGCTGGCTGGACAAACCTCTGCCGAAACGCCAGCGCTTTGAACAGGCGATGACGGACCTGATTGCACAAGCCTACGGTGAAACCGACGGCGGCGTGTTGGCCTTTCTTCCCGGCGAGGGCGAAATTCGGCGGGTTGAGGCCGCGCTGAAAGGGCGGCTGGACACCAGTGCCGCGATCCGCCCGCTATTCGGGGCCATGCCTTTTGACGCCCAGCGCGCCGCCATTCGCCCTGAAAGTAAGGGACGCAAGGTTGTTCTGGCGACGTCGATTGCCGAAACCTCGCTGACAATCGAGGACATCCGTGTGGTCGTTGACGGCGGTAAGGCCCGCCGCGCCCGCTTTGATCCCGGTTCAGGCATGTCCCGGCTGGTGACCGAACGCGTCACCCGCGCCGAAGCCACGCAACGTGCAGGTCGGGCTGGCCGCGTGGCCCCGGGTGTCGCCTATCGGCTCTGGACCAAGGGTGAAGAAGGCGCGCTAAACCCCTATCCACCGGCGGAAATCGAGGCTGCCGATCTGTCAGCCCTGGCGTTGGAACTGGCGCTTTGGGGCGCAAGCCCTGCGCAATTGCCCTTTCTCACGCAGCCGAACGAGGGCGCCTTTGGCGAAGCGCAGGCGCTGCTCAGGATGTTGGGCGCATTGGATGCGCATAATGGGATCACCGCCCATGGGCGCGCCCTGGCCCGCCTTCCGCTGCATCCGCGGCTTGGCCATATGCTGCAAATCGCAGGGCCAAAAGCCGCGAAACTCGCCGCACTCTTGTCGGAACGCGATCCGCTCACAGGGGCGCCCACAGATCTGACACTCAGGCTTGAGGCCTTGCGCGATTTGCGGCGATTTTCCGAGACCCGCCCTTATGGCGCCAACCGCGGCGTGATAGAGCGCATCAAGATTGAGGCGAAACGCCTTGAGAAAACGTTAAAATCTGGCACGTCGGATCTTGAACCAGCCGAAATGGCCGCGCTGGCCTATCCGGATCGGATCGGCCTGCGCCGCAAGGGCGACACCCCTCGGTTCCAGCTGTCCGGCGGCAAAGGCGCTGTGCTGGACGAAGGCGATACGCTGGCAGGCGCCCGGTTGATCGTGGTGACAGACACCGACGGCAACCCGCGCGAGGCCCGCATCCGGCAGGCGATCCAAATCAGCGAAGGCGAACTGCGCGGTCTTTATGCCGATCAGATTGCCTGGCATGACATTTGCGAATGGTCCAGACGCGACCGCCGGGTGATTGCCCGCCAACAAGAGCGGTTTGGCGCGATTGCATTGGATGACCGCATCTGGAAGGACGCCCCGGACGAGGCTGTCGCCCGCGCGATGCTGGACGGCGTACGCGACCTTGGGCTGAGCTTTCCGGACCCGGCGCGGCGGTTTCTGGCCCGTGTGGCGATTGGTCGGACTGCGGGTCTGGATCTGCCCGACATGTCACCCGATGCCCTTTTGGCAATGCTGGAAGACTGGCTCTTGCCCTATCTTTCAGGTGTCAAGACCAGCGCGGACTGGAAACGCTTCAACATTCTCCCGGCTCTGCGGGCGCGACTTGACTGGGGGCAGACGCAGGCGCTGGATGTCTCGGTTCCGGGCGCTTTCACCACGCCCCTGGGGCGACAAATCCCCATCGACTATTCCGGCGATCACCCCGAGATTTCCTTGCGCCTGCAAGAGATGTTCGGCCAGCGCAGCCATCCGATGGTCGGCGCGACCCCGTTGAAGGTCACGCTTTTGTCCCCGGCGCAGCGCCCGGTGCAGACCACCATGGACCTGCCGGGGTTCTGGAAAGGGTCTTACGCGGATGTGCGCAAGGACATGCGCGCGCGCTATCCGCGCCACCCTTGGCCCGAAGACCCGCGAGAGGCTGACCCGACCCTGCGCGCCAAGCGCCGAGGGGAATAGGGGGCTCTGCCCCGCCGCAGCAAAGCTGCGCCTCCCCGGGGTATTTGTAACAAGATGAAGGTGCTCAGCGCCACCACGGGCCGTGGTGGTCGCCTTCCTGATCGATGCGCTCAAAGCCGTGGCGGCCAAAGAAATCACGCTGGGCCTGAATCAGGCTGGCGGTACCGCGCCCTTGGCGCATCGTGTCCCAGAAGGTCAGCGCAGCGGCGAGCACAGGCAGCGGATAGCCTGCCTGCGCGGCGCGGGTGACGACTTCGCGCAACGCCGGAATACCCGACATAAGCACCGACGAGAATCGCGGCGACAGGAACAGTTGATCCTTCGGAGGGCTCTCGGCAAAGGCGGCGGCGATATCGTCCAGAAGGCGCGCGCGGATGATGCAGCCAGCACGCCAGATTTGCGCGATCCGCACCGGATCGAGATGCCAGTCATATTCAACGGAAGCGGCGGCGAGGATGCGGAACCCCTGCGCGTATTCCAGCACGCGGGCCGCCAGCATGGCACGTTCCAGCATGTCCGCATCGATGTCCAAGGCCGCGCGGTCAGCGCCAAAGGTTTCCTCGGCCGTCTCGCGCAGCGGCTTTTCGGCCGACCACGCGCGGGCGGCAACAGCCGCTTCGATCATGGTGGCGGATTGCCCCAGCCGCACCGCTTCGATCACGGTCCAGCGGCCGGTGCCTTTTTGCCCGGCGCGGTCAAGGATCACGTCGATGAACGGCAGATTGGTCGGCGCATCGGCATAGGACAGCACCTTGCCGGTGATCTCCATCAGATAGCTTTCCAGCGGGCCTTGGTTCCATTTGGCAAAGATTTCGGCCACGTCGCGGACGTCTCTTACCGCGCCAAAGCGCAGAAGATCATAGACCTCAGCCAGCATCTCCATGTCGGCATATTCTATGCCATTGTGCACGGTCTTGACGAAATGCCCGGCACCATCGGGGCCGCAGCGCGCAACACAAGGATCGCCGTCATGGCGGGCGGCAATGGCGCTCAGGATCGGCTCCAACCCGTCCCAGCTGTCTTCGCTGCCGCCCATCATCATGGAGGGGCCGTGACGGGCGCCCTCTTCGCCGCCCGAGACACCCAAACCGACAAAGTGCAGGTCGTGTTCCGCAAGCAAGGTGGCGCGGCGGCGGGTGTCGTGGAAGTCCGCGTTGCCCGCGTCGATCACCGTGTCGCCTGGGGACAAGAGCGGGATGACCTCATCCAGAAAGGCGTCCATCGGAGCGGTAGAGGGGATCATTGCCAGCAACAGGCGCGGCGTCGGCAATGCCGTGATCAGGCCCTTCAGGCTCTGGTGCCCTGCGATGCGCTCAGCCAGTGGACCCGCATCGTCAAGGAACCGCAAAACTGCGGACGGGGTCCGGTTGGCGACCTCAACCTTTACTCCCTTTTCGGCCATATTCAGGGCAAGCGCGGCACCCATGGTGCCAAGACCATAAAGGCCGATTTTCCGGGAGTTCATGCAAGGCGTCCTCATGTTCATTGATCTGAGAGGCTAGACCAACCAGAGGCATTGGCAAGGGGCCGAACCCCGGCCCGATTGAAGGCCAAAATTAACCAGCGACTGCTAATTTTGCCTTGGTATGGGATTTGCCCACTGTTTGAGGGGCGCAGGATGCACGTTCCGCGACACAGTCACCCACCACCCCCGAGACCGCATCGCTTTGATCTCGCCCGCTATCAGACCAATCCCCATTTGGCGCCACGCGCAAAAGCGCAGCACAGCCGCTGGCATGGGCCGCTGTGCTGGCATTTGTACCGCAGTTATGGCTGGCTGCGATTGGCTGTTTTACGCGGGTCGTAATCTAAGGCGCACGGCCCGGAGTCAGATCCCCAGACACCAGCGCATGATCGCTTTTTGCGCATGCAGCCGGTTCTCGGCCTCGTCCCAGATGACCGAATGCGGGCCATCCATGACTTCGGAGGTGACTTCCTCTTCGCGGTGCGCAGGCAGGCAGTGCATGAACAGAGCGTCCGGCTTGGCGGCTTCCATCAGGCGGCTGTTCACCTGGAAGGGGCGCAGCATGTTGTGCCGCCTCTCGCGCGCGCTTTGGGCGTCATGCATCGACACCCAGGTATCGGCGACGATCAGATCGGCGCCCTCGACCGCCTTGATCGGATCGCGTTCGATAGTGATCTTGCTGCCCTTGTTACGCGCCAACCCGACGAATTCCATTTCCGGGTCCAGCTGCACCGGGCCGGTAAAGGTCAGATCAAAGCCGAACTGCCCGGCGGCATGCAGGAATGAGGCGCAAACGTTGTTGCCATCACCGCACCAGACCACCTTTTTGCCTTTGATCGGGCCGCGATGCTCCTCGTAGGTCAGAACGTCGGCCATGATCTGGCAGGGGTGAGTGCGGTCGGTCAGGCCATTGATCACCGGGACCGAAGCGTATTCGGCCATTTCCTCAAGCACGCTTTCGTCAAAAGTCCGGATCATGATCAGATCGACATAACGTGACAGCACGCGTGCGGTGTCGGCGATGGTTTCGCCATGGCCAAGCTGCATGTCGTTGCCGGACAGGACCATCGTCTGCCCGCCCATCTGGCGCACCCCCACGTCAAAGGAGACCCGCGTCCGGGTAGACGGCTTTTCGAAGATCAGCGCGACCATGCGGCCGTCCAGAGGCGTTTCGTCATCCGCCATGCCTTTGGGGCGGCCATTGCGCGCGGCCTTCATCGCCTTGGCGCTGTCGATGATGCTCCGCAGGGCGGTTTCTTCGGTTTTGTGGATATCCAGAAAGTGGTGCATTTGATTATTCTTCATTTTGGCCGACGATTCCGGGGGAACACGCCCCCGGACCTTCGGGAAATTGTCTACTCAAAGTCGCGATCAGGCGGACTCAAGGGCCGTTGCGGCGGCGTCGAGACGGGTAATCGCCTCAGAGATTTCTTCTTCGGTGATGTTCAGCGGCGGCAGCAAGCGCACGATGTTGTCAGCCGCCGGAACAGTGATAACTGCCGCGTCATAGCCCGCCTTGACCACATCCACAGGCGCCACTTTGCAGCGGATACCCAGCATCAGGCCCACCCCGCGCACGCTTTCAAAGGTGTCCGGATGCGCCGCGACAAGACCTTCCAGCTTTTGCCGCAGAAGCCCCGCACGAGAACGCACACCATCAAGGAAGGCGGGGTCGGACACGCGATCAAGCAGCGCCTTGCCGACAGCGCAGCCCAGCGGGTTGCCGCCATAGGTCGATCCGTGGGTGCCGACAACCATGCCGCTCGCCGCCTCTTCGGTGGCAAGAACGGCGCCCAAGGGAAAGCCGCCGCCGATGCCCTTGGCGACCATCATGATATCAGGCGTGACCCCGGCCCATTCATGGGCAAACAGCTTGCCGGTGCGGCCGACGCCGCATTGCACCTCGTCGAGGATCAGCAGAATGCCCTTGTCGTCGCATAGCTTGCGCAGCCCTTGCAGGCATTGGTCGGGAAGCGGACGGATACCGCCTTCGCCCTGCACCGGTTCAATCAGAATGGCGCAGGTGTTGTCGCCTATCGCCGCATTCAGCGCGTCGTGATCGCCCCAAGGCAGATGCACGAAGCCTTCCAGCACCGGACCAAAGCCCTTGACCATCTTTTCCGCGCCCGAGGCCGCAATCGCCGCCGCCGACCGCCCGTGAAAGCAGCCCTCAAAGGTGAGGATCTCGATCTTTTCCGGGTGGCCTTTGTCGTACCAGTATTTGCGCGCCATCTTGACCGCCAATTCGCAGGCTTCGGTGCCGGAATTGGTAAAGAACACGGTGTCGGCAAAGGTTTCATCGACCAGCTTTTGCGCCAGCGCTTCTTGCTGGGGAATTTCGTAAAGGTTGGACAGGTGCCAGATCTTGCCCGCCTGCTCGGTCAGCGCGGCGACCAGATCGGGGTTGGCGTGGCCCAGCGCATTGACGGCGATGCCGCTGCCCAGATCCAGAAAACGTCGCCCGTTCTCATCAATCAGCCAAGTGCCTTCGCCTTTGACGAAATGCAAAGGCGCACGCGCGTAGGTTGGCAAGACGGGAGAAATCATGTCGCAGTCCTCAATCAGGGAGGCCTTTGGGTGCCAAGGCACCAGGGGCCTGTCAAGTTTTATAAGGGGGGTGGGAGACGCAAAAGGCAACGGCCCGTGCATGAAAGGCACGGGAAAGATAAGGAGCTCAGGCTCGTCGGATCATGGTCGCTTTGGTCATGGCGGCGGATTTGCGCCATTCCGTCGCAAAAAGCAAGCCACTTTCATCTTGCTCAGGCTGTTTGTGCCCCATAGCGCCCGGGCGCGGCCCTTCCCGGAGGGAAACCGGCCCCAAGCGGCGATTTTGCAATGGACGCTACAGGGGCCTGCGCGCTAGCGTCACGGCTATGACAGCGCCTTTGATAGACAATCTGCAATACGCCAACTTCTCGGAAAAGGTCTTTCGCCAGCTGCGCGCGGGTGGGGTGGACGCAATTCATGTGACCATCGCCTATCACGAGAGCTTTCGCGAGATGATCTTGAACCTCGAACAGTGGAACCGTTGGTTCGAGCGCTACGCCGATATGCTGATGCGCGGAACCGAGGCACGCCATGTCCACGAGGCACAGCAAACCGGGCGGACGGCGGTGTTCTTTGGCTTTCAGAACCCCTCGCCCATTGAGGATGACATCGGCCTGATCGAGATCGTGCACCAGCTTGGCGTGCGCTTCATGCAACTGACCTATAACAACCAATCGCTGCTGGCGACGGGCTGTTACGAGGACGAAGACTCTGGCCTGACCCGCATGGGCCGTCAGGTGGTGACGGAAATGAACCGTGTCGGGCTGGTGGTGGACATGAGCCATTCCGGCGAACGCTCGACGATGGAGGCGATTGAGCATTCCACCCGCCCCATCGCCATCACCCATGCCAATCCCGACTGGTGGCACCCAGCCCTGCGCAACAAGTCCGACAGGGTGCTCAAGGCATTGACCAATTCCGGCGGAATGCTGGGCTTTTCGCTCTATCCGCACCATCTAGCGGGAGGGACCAACTGCACCTTGACGGCGTTCTGCGAAATGATCGCCGAGGCGGCGGACCGTTATGGCGCCGAAAACCTTGGGATGGGCAGCGACCTCTGTCAGGACCAGCCCGACAGCGTGGTGACTTGGATGCGTGTCGGCCGCTGGACCAAGGAAATGGACTATGGCGAAGGCGACGCCGCGGCCCCCGGCTTTCCGCCGATGCCCGACTGGTTTCAGGACAACCGCGACTGGGACAACATTCGCGACGGTCTGCGCGAGATTGGCTTTTCACGGGCCGAGACTGACGGGCTGATGGGCGCCAACTGGCTGCGGTTTTACGAGGACAGCTTCGGGCCCGCGTAACCCCGGGCGTTCGTCATCAGTGTCCGGTTTGAGCCTATCTTACCGAATGCTACGCCATATACCGACGGCAGCTATGCGCGGCATAGCGGAGTTTGCAAAATTCCGACGATTTCCCAACAGCGGAAGTTCAATTCGAAAGCCGCGAGGGTCTGGCAGAACTCAAAGCCCCACCGGAGATCTTAAGGGTCAGGAAGCATTTATTTTCAACGCGCTGCGTGCTCCCGGCTCAGAAAACGGAGCGTCGACATGAGCGACCTTTACCGACTGACCGACGAACAGATGGCCAAGCTTTCACCATTCTTTGCGAAGTTATGCCCGCACCAGAAACGCCCGCCTGTGCGACAGCTTTATATGGGCGACCTGAAGCTTGACCCGCTCACCGCAGATATTCGCCCAGTCCTCGCTCCAGTCGAACTGGAACGCCTCCCCTTTCTGAATTACCAACGGCACGTAGGTGCCACGCCCCGTCGTTTGCTCTGCGCGATGCCGATCTGCGCGCCACGCGCGGGCAAAAGCCGCGACGCGCCCGTACGATCCATCATAACCGAGCTTCACCGGATCAGCGTGCATTCCACACGGTGCGCCGTTCTTTGCGTGGCTTACGTGTTTGTGCCAGAAGCCAGGCCGACAACCGATCTGCATACGAATCCAGCTTGCTAGGTCGCGACGGGTTCTTGAAATTCGGCTCGATCGCGCCCTCGCGCAGATACTTTTTGATGGTGTTCCGAGACAGGCCCCTCCGCCGGGCTATCTCGCGGATTGGCATTTTGTCACGCAACGCCCTGCGCCGAATGGCACTCAAAAATCCCATGTCGATCACTCCATATCTCCCCGACCAAATCTGTCAGGGCAACGTGTTTACACGGGGCAATTCTCAGGGAAAATTTTGTAGGTTACTGGGTCAGTTCTCAACGGAAATCAACAGGTTTGCGTCAATTTGGGGCGCGGACAGACAGAATGAACCGTTCAAAGAACACCAATTCCTCGTCCAACATCAGGTCTCGTGCCAATCTGGTCTCCATAACAAATACCAGCTTGAATCACGCCTGTGGGCTGATGTGAATCCGCTTTGTCAACACGCCCTAACATTGTTCCAAATTCATCGTACACATGCACTCAAAACCACTCTATCTCTGAATTCTCGACCGTCACTGGCTTGCCAAAAACAAGCGGCTGTTCCCAATCGGTGTCCTCAAGAGCTGTCAGTTCGGTGCCACAAACGCGATCATGGATTGCGCGCTCTTCGGGTGTCGAGTAAATTAAGCGCAGGCATCTTGCCAACTCGATAGCCCCGTCGTCATTTCCTTTTATCGGGAAATTGGTCTGAGCAAGCGTATTGCCTAAAGCAAAGAGCCTCTCGGCGGTACGCGACTGCGTATCCATCATTTTTGAACAGTTCGCAAATGCGGCCTGAGCTTTTGGGCCTTCCATAGCAAGCGTTTCAAGTTCGCTTTGCCAACTTTCCGCGAGCAAGAGCACCTCTTCCAACAACGCCAACTCGTCGCTGGCGGCTGCGAGATCATCGGTAACATCGTGATCGTGCGATGCCTTCATATCGTCGGCGATCTTTGTCAAATTACGCAGGTCCTGGATAATTTGGGACTGGTGGTGTGCGCATTGATCGCTCAACTCACTGAATTGGCGCGCTACAGTCTGCATTGCTGCTCCAGCGTCACCAGCGCGCACGCTTCGCAAAAGCACATTGACACTTGCAAGGCGCATCCGAGTTTGAATTTCCGCCAACTGCTCAACGACGGTTTCCATTTCATTTACGGTGCCTGTCAGTTCCAGCATCGCGCCTTCGAGTTCTTCGCGGACCGCCCGCCCGTGGCGAAGCATCTCAAGCCCAGCAAGGCTGTCGGTCTTCAATCCAGAAAGGCGGCTTGCCAACGGAAGTCCATCTGCCGATGCGAGTTCAGCTGCAAGCGCTATAACAGCACCGGTTTGGTCGGCAAGGCAATCAAGCTCGGATCGAAGGGAAGCGCGTTGCCGGGACAGATCTTCGCCAGCGCTTTGAAGCTGTGCAGCGCCAATCCTATGCAAGATCTCACTAGAGCTGACGTCTGCTTCTGCAGAAAATTTTGGGTCGAGAAATGTTTCGACATGCTCCAGTCGTTGGCGCAACCGATCCCCGAATTGCAAGGATGCCAAACCACTCGAAATATGGTCACTTGCCCGTTCGAGAATGGTCATGTCCCGCTCTAATCTGAGGATTGCCTGGGAGACTTCCGGCCCGGCCAACTCGGCGTGTTCGGCGAGACGCTCGCGCAATGCCATCGTATAGCTAAGGTGCTCGCTCTCAAAAGCCGATTGCCGGTCCCGTATGTGCCCTGTCTGCTGCTCAAGGGTGAGGTGATTTTCACGAAGATTGTGATAGCTTTCACGACTCTGCCCGGCCAAAATCCGGATTTCGCCTGAGAACGCAACATCCTGAGACAAATGGACATCGGTTTCGACGATACGGGCTGTATTGGCAAAGCATTCAATCATGCGAACGACCCGAGACAATTCGTCCAGCTTGGGTTTGGCCTGTTCCAGCGCCTGCGTCATCAAGATGATGGCATCAGATTCGACCCGGTTCATATCCCTTGCCTGCTGGATGCGGTCACCGATGCGCGCAATAGTTACTGCGATGGTGCCCCCGGCGATGGTGCCAAGCCCCGAACGATACGTTGCCAGAGCTTGCATCAACCGCGACAGCGACTCCTGCCCGCCGATCATAGAATCCGCAGCGTCCGAAAAAACTGTCTCAAGCTGGGTCCGCTGTTCGGAAACACCTTTGAGAACACACTTTGCCGTGTCTCTTAAGGCAAAGGGCACATCGTTTTGACGTAGAATGGTCATTGCTCCTGGCACATCAGCTCCAGTTTTAATTTGAATGCGACCTAACAGAATATTCTTTAACGAACCCTTAGTCTGAAGCGTCGAATTCAGAACTTTCAAGCGCAGGATTAAACACACGATTAATCCGAATCGTCGAAACCCCACAGGCGACGCCAAAATACAAAGCGGAATTCATGGGCTATCAATTTTCATCAATCCACGAAGATGCAGAACGTTTGCGCTCAGACCTTGATGCCGGGAAAACCATCATAGCGCTCGCCGCGGACGAACCTTTGGATGCTGCGGGTGCTCAGTTACTGGCCTCTGCGGTCAAGACCTACCGCGCAAGCGGCATAACACTTTCGGTGGAGTTCGAACCCGGCGCCGCGAATTTCGCGCTGTGGCAACGACTTGGACTCGACCTGATCATCGAAACGCGCCACCGAAACATCGATTGAGGAATACCCACATGGGACAACGCATCTTGGTTGTTGACGACTCGCCGTCGGTCCGACGCTTAATCTCATCTGCCTTGCGCGCTGCAGGCTATGAACCGACCGAAGCGGTGGATGGACAGAATGCATTGCAAGTGGCCGGAACTGTACGACCCGCGGCCGTGATTACCGACCAGAATATGCCAAATCTCGACGGCGTCGGCTTTATCCGAGCTTTTCGCATGCGGCCCGAAGGACGCGGAGTTCCAGTCATCTTCCTATCCACGGAAACCGACGCGACTTTGAAGACCAAAGCGCGTGAGGCCGGGGCTATCGGCTGGATGACAAAGCCTTTTGACGACCGGCAGCTGTTGCAGGTCGTCAAGAAAGTACTTGGATGATGAGCAGCGCTGACGAAATCGACCCGCTTTTCCTTGCCGAAGCCCAGCAACTTGCGGAATCGCTGGAAGCGGCCTTGCTTGATCTCAGAGACCGCCCAGAAGACCGCCAGATCATCGACCGTGCCTTTCGCGATTTGCATACGTTGAAAGGTACAGGAGCCATGTTTGGTCAGGCCGATATGGCGCAGTTCTTGCACGACTTTGAAACCGCGTTCGAGGCTGTACGCGAGGGCAATTTGCCAGTCACCGAAGACCTGATCGGATTGGGTTTGAAAGCGCGCGATCATGTCTTGTCATTGTTGTCTGGCGGACCAGTTGCCCCGGGACGCCCTCTGCTGGACGCCCTTCGCGCCCTGGTTTCATCTGCTCGAGACGGTTCTGGCGAAGTCGAAAGCTCGGCGGGACAAAGCTTTGGTGAAGGCTGGACCGTCAGCTTTTGCTTGCCTTCAGATACGCTCATCCTTGGCGGTCGACCCGAAGCATTACTGGATGAATTGCGAGAGCTGGGCTCAACGGACTTGAAGCCGCAACTAGACGACCTGCCGCATCTTGAAGACCTTGATCCCGAACGCCTTCACCTGCGCTGGAACGCTCATCTGCCAAGTACCGTCACCGAAGATGCCATCAGAGCAGTTTTCCTCTTTTACGACGATGGCCTTGAACTGACTGTAGCTGGTGCCGCTACTCCGGAACCTGTAGAAAATAGTCACAACGCGCCCTCTGATGTTTTGCCACAGCATTCTGTTCGCGACAGCAGCCTGATGCGCGTCTCGGCGGAACGTCTTGACGAGATGATGGACCGGGTCGGTGAACTGGTAATTGCTGAGGCGAGGCTTGCTGATCTTGCCGCGCGCTCGGGCGACCCACAGTTGGTTGCCGTCGCAGAAGAGATCCAGCGGCTTTCGACCGGCATGCGTGAAACCACGATGTCGATCAGGATGACTCCCATAGGATCAATAACGGGGCGATTCCGCCGCTTGGTTCATGACCTGACGGAAAAACTGGACAAGCCGATCGATTTGCACGTCGAAGGGCAGGACACCGAACTGGACAAAACCGTCGTCGAAATGCTGGCCGACCCGCTTATGCACCTGATCCGCAACGCAGCGGACCACGGGCTGGAAGACGCAGCGACACGCGCGGCGATGAGCAAGCCGAAAACCGGTTGCATCCGCCTTTCTGCGCGCTATTCCGGAGCTGAAGTCGTCATTACGCTTGCTGATGATGGCGGTGGCCTTGATTTGGAACGTATCCGAGCCCGTGCCGTGGACCGCGATCTGATTCCTTCGGACGCGGCATTTTCCGAAGCAGATACGTGCGCTTTGATTTTGGAGCCCGGCTTTTCGACTGCTGCAGACGTGACTGAACTTTCAGGTCGCGGCGTTGGCATGGATGTTGTCAAGCGAACGATCGAACAACTACGAGGCTCTATCGAGATCGAAAGCGAGCCAGGACATGGCACCGCAATACATATGCGTCTACCTTTGACTTTGGCGATCATCGACGGGCTCTTGGTCGAGGTCGCAGGCGAACGGTACACCATTCCCCTGGCGGCAGTCGAACACATCATCGAAATGCCCTCCGACAAGGCGCAAGAAGATGGCGCGACCCGCTTTCTCAACATACGAGATCAGCTGGTGCCGTTTCTACGAATGCGGCGATTGTTGAACAGCCCGGGGCACCCGGACGCACACCAAAAGGTGGTCGTCGTGACTGCGGGTGAATTGCGTATCGGTCTGACGGTTGATCGCATTATCGGCTCGAGCCAGACGGTAATCAAACAACTCTCACCGCTACATGCCGGTTTAAAGACCTTTTCTGGCGCAACGATCTTGGGTGACGGAACGGTCGCGCTGATCCTCGACGTGCCTCAACTTGTGGCCTTCGGCCAAACGCTTGATGATCGAGAGGTTGCATGACGACCATAACTGACTTGCGCCCCGACACTCGGGTTCATGCAACGCTGGACGTGGTCACGCTTGGCCTCGGGGGGGAAATGCTTGCAATCCCCACCAGCCATTTGCGCGAGGTGCTGGAATTCGGCGCAGTGACCCGCGTGCCGAATGCGGCGGCGTTTTCGGCAGGGCTGATAAACGTGCGCGGCGGCGTCGTTCCGTTGTGTGACTTGCGGCTTCCACTGCGGATGCCTCTGCGCGAAGCAGATGAAGAAACCCGTGTGCTTGTCCTTGAACTGCCTTTGGCCGGCACCGCTTCGGTCATTGGAATCATCGCCGAGAAGGTTCACGAAGTTACCCGTATCGAGACGGCCTCACTTGAGGACGTACCTACCGTTGGTAGCCGCTGGCCTCCTCAATTCGTGAACGGCGTAGGGCGACGTGACGATGCTTTTCTGATCATGCCTAACCTCGACGCGATCTTTGCCGCCCATCTTCCTGCCGCTGGCGCGGCCACTGCTCTTTCTTGCTGAGGACAAAAACATGCGTCTTACTCTGAAACTGAAACTTTCCGCGATCCTGATCTTGCTGGTATGTGCTTCGACAGGGGCCAACTTGATGTCGCTTGATCGAATGGCTGGGATGCAGGCTCGCATGGACGACGTCGTGTCGATCAAAGCCGAACGGGTTCGTCTGGCACAGGAACTTTCGCAGGAACAACTCCGCGTGCAGCGTGACGTACGCGAGTACCTACTTGCAGAAAGTGACACTGTGAAACGCGAAATCATCAGCGGAACGCAACGTTCGCGCGGATATCACGATCAGGTCTTTGACGATCTGCGCGCGATTGCCACCGACGCCGGGCAACGTACTTTGGACAAGTACAACGCAATTGCCGATCAGATCCGCGAGATAAATGATCGTGCAATTACGATATCAAACAGTGGCGACCAACTCCGTGCATTCCGCCTTATCAATGGAGAAGGTCAGGCGATCTGGGAAGAAATGGAAACCACCATAAATGAGCTTTTGCAGGCAAACCGGGATGCTATGGATGAGGCGGTCGATATCGCTCAGTCGAATTACCAGGCATCGCGAACGCTGACGATCGGGATAATGATCGCCATTGCATTGGCCAGCGCGGCTGCAGGCTTCTGGATCGTTATGACATTGTCTGGAGGTCTGCGACGGGCAATCCACCTGTCCCGTAAAGTCGCGGATGGGGACCTGAACGAAACCGCTGAAATTCGTACCAACGACGAAATCGCCGATCTTCTTGGCGCGATGAATGACATGACGTCCAAACTGCGCAGCGTGGTAGGGGAAGTAACCGGTGGGGCAGCACAAGTCGCAGCTGGCTCGACTGAAATGGCTTCAACCGCTGAGCAACTCAGCCAAGGCGCAACGGAACAAGCGTCTTCGACTGAAGAGGCATCAAGCAGTGTCGAGCAGATGACCGCCAACATCC
The DNA here is from genome assembly GCF_049341065.1 of Pacificoceanicola algae. Taxonomy (NCBI): domain Bacteria; kingdom Pseudomonadati; phylum Pseudomonadota; class Alphaproteobacteria; order Rhodobacterales; family Roseobacteraceae; genus Pacificoceanicola; species Pacificoceanicola algae. The sequence continues at coordinate 409,894 of NZ_JBMPIX010000002.1, forward strand.
GCCAGACAGCAGACAACGCCGCCCAAACTGAGGAAATGGCGCGTAAATCTGCCAGTGACGCACGCGAGAGCGGCACAGCCGTGGCAGAAGCTGTAGAGGCGATGAAAACCATCGCCGAGCGGATCATGGTCGTGCAGGAAATCGCGCGTCAGACCGACCTGCTGGCATTGAATGCCGCCGTCGAGGCGGCACGCGCCGGTGAACATGGCCGCGGTTTTGCCGTCGTAGCTTCGGAAGTCCGCAAACTGGCGGAACGTAGCCAAACCGCAGCCGGAGAAATATCTTCGCTGTCGGGTAGCACGGTTCGCGCGGCCGAAGAGGCGGGCCGAATGCTGGAAGGGCTGGTTCCGGACATCGAGCGGACCTCGGATCTGGTCAGCCAGATCAGCTCTGCCAGTCAGGAACTGGCTTCGGGGGCGACACAGGTCAACCTGGCGATCCAACAACTGGACAAGGTGACTCAGGAAAATACCTCTGCTTCGGAGGAAATGTCCGCGACCGCCGAAGAGCTGTCGGCACAAGCCGAAAGCCTGCGCGGCGCGATCGGGTATTTCCGAACTGACCAAAGCGTTCGGGCGGTCACTGCCAACGCGTCATTCACAAAACCTGCAGCAGGTTCCAAACGAGGTAAGTACTCACACTCGTCTGGCCGCAGGGATCTCTCTGGCGGCGGCTTCGATTTCGACTTGGGCACGGGCGAGGACGAATTGGACGCCGCGTTTGCCCGACATGGTTCCAGTAGTGCCACCGGCAACGCGGCTTGAGGTCCCGGAATGACACTCTCGGAAACCGTGGTGACTTTCTCGATTGCGGACTCCATGTTCGCGGTCGAGGTCCAGCATGTGCGTGAAATCCTTTCGGCCAGGTCACCACGCCGCCTGCCCAACGCTCCAGATCACTTAATGGGCCTGATTGATGTGCGCGGTGAAGCCGTTGCCCTTGTAGATTTACGTCTCCTATTAGGAGAATGCAGTCGCCCAGATGACGACGATACCCGAATTCTCATACTTTCGGTCATACGTTCCGAACGCTCGCATCTCGTGGCTCTTCGAGTGGACCGAGTGGCTTCTGTCACGATGCTGGACAATGGAGGCCAGATTACCTCGGTCGATGAAGCAGAGATGCTGGATTGGGATCAACGCATCATCGCGGGTATTGGACGCCACGAAGGTGACATCGTCGCCTTGCTGGACATTTCGACCATCTTTGATCCTGACACCATGGCGGCGATCAGGGACCGATCAGCAGGTCCTTCAGGCAAGGAGTCGGTATGCAGCGTCGCTTCCGCGAACTGATCTACCGTGAAACCGGCATCAAGATGCCGCAGAACAAGGATCATCTCATTGCGTCTCGGTTGCGAAAGAGACAAATCGCGCTTGGGCTTAACTCACTTGACTCCTATCTCGCGCACTTGTTCGATGGCGGAGCCTTGGACGCTGAATGGCCCGAAATTCTCGACCTGGTCACGACCAACAAGACAGATTTCTTCCGAGAACCAGCCCATTATGACGTACTGGCTCACACGGCGATACCGGAGGCATTTGCGCGCAAAAGTAGTACGGAACCGGTCCAGTTTCGATTGTGGAGCGCAGCTGCATCGATTGGCGCCGAAGCTTATTCCGCTGCCATGGTTCTCGCCGAAGCGGCGCGAGAAAATCGGTTGCTGGACTGGATGATCCTTGGAACAGATTTGTCTGGCGGCGCTTTGGCCAAGGCGCGGAATGCGATCTATCCGGCCGAGGAATTGGCCCCGGTGCCTCCGGAATTGCGCCAACGTTATGCGATGAGAGGACGGCCCGGGGCACGGTCTCGTGAAATGCGCATTGTGCCCGAATTGCGCCGTCGAACACGCTTTGAGCAACTAAATTTGATTGAACCGCCCTATCCAGTGGCCTTCAATCTGGACGTCATCATGTTGCGCAATGTGCTAATTTATTTTGATCACGACCGACAAACCAAAGTTGTGAACAATGTTGTAGATCACCTCCGACCGGGTGGCCATTTCTACGTTGGCCACGCCGAATCCATGATCGTCAACGACCCACGCCTTGAGCAACTTGCGCCGGCAACTTTCCGCAGAAAGGATACGATTTGATGCCGCGAGACAATGGTCCGATCCGGGTTCTTGTCGTAGACGACAGTGCAGCAGCCCGCAGCGCGTTCCGCAAACTGCTGAGCGAAGACCCCGGCATTACGGTTCAGGGAATGGCAGGTGACCCTTTCGAAGCCGCGCAACTCATGCGAAAGGCGCTGCCAGATGTAATTCTGTTGGATCTTCAATTGCCGCGCATGGACGGATTGACTTTCCTTCGCAAGATTATGGCACAGCATCCACTGCCAGTCGTGGTCTGCTCCAGCTTGACGAAAAAGGGATCACAAAAGGCAATAAAAGCTTTGGAATTCGGCGCGGCCGAGGTCATCGCCAAGCCCGGCATGGCGACCTCCAATGATCGGTGTGAGGCGCAGATTCGGCTTTGCGATGCGATTCACGCGGCAGTCTCTTCGTCCAACGGGCACCGCAAGATCGCGGCGGCAAAGCCAATGAGCCCGGGGCCAAAGCTGACCGCTGATGTCATCCTGCCAGCCCGGCGGGCCAATCCGGACATCGGTTTCCCCGGCGGCCAAATTATTGCTATTGGTGCCTCTACCGGAGGCACGGAAGCGCTGGCCAAAATTCTTCGCGAACTTCCGGGAGATATGCCTCCAATTGTGATCGTGCAGCACATGCCGGAACATTTCACCCGAAGTTTCGCAGAACGTTTGAATGGATTGAGCCCACTCGAAGTTGTCGAAGCATGTAATGGAGAAAAAGTGCTTCGCGGCAGGGTTGTGATTGCGCCCGGCAACAAGCACGCAATTTTGCGGCGCAGCGGAAAGGCTTACAGATTGGATCTGGTTGATGGACCGTATGTCGCCCGTCATCGCCCGTCTGTGGATGTCCTGTTCAGGTCTGTTGCGCAAAGTGCTGGCAACAAGGCGTTAGGCGTTATCATGACCGGAATGGGTGATGATGGCGCCCGCGGATTGCTGGAGATGCGCGATGCAGGTGCAGACACTTTCGTCCAAGATGAAACAAGTTCCGTGGTTTTTGGAATGCCAAAGGAAGCTCTTGCTCTTGGGGCGTCTGATAGAACTGTCGCCTTGTCTTCAATTCCTCGCGCATTGCAGGACTGGTCAAAGGCGAATACACTTGGTTGTCTGCGGAACCCATGATTTTGCTTTGAGCAAACGAGCAGCCCAGCTTGAGTGATCCATATTAATAGCTAGGTAATGCTGACAAACGGCGCACCGATAGGCAGATTGATGTGATGTCGATAGAGCAGAGGAAACTCTCCGCAGTTTTGTCATAGCGTGTGGCGACACGGCGGGCGTTTTTCAGCTTGTTGCAGGACCGTTCGACCTAGTTGTGCAGACGATACAAAGAGCGGTGCGCGCCAACGCGTTTCTAGCGTGACTTTCGCATCGCGATGACGGACACCACATCGCCTTCGTCCATGGATTTGCGAATGCTGTCAGCATCATAGCCTCGGTCGGTCAGAAAGACGCTGGGTGTGGGCAGGTTCCGTCATTACCGGTTTGAAGCCACGATAGTCGGAGGTTTGTCCCGGCGTGATCTCGGTCCTCATGGGCGGCCCCGCGGCGTTGACGAGGAGGTGGATCTTGGTCATGAAGCCACCTCTTGTGCGGCCCAAACCCTGTCGCGGAGCCCCCCTTTGGCGCCCGCTGCCTGATGATGGGCGCGAACCACGGTGCTGTCGATCGTCTGGTGTGCCTGCGGGGCTGCTCCGCTTTCGTTCAGGCCGTCCGTGATCTGCTCTCAGAGGCCCGCCAGTGTCAAACGCCTAAATTGCCGAAAAACGCTGGACCACTTCCCGAAATCTGCCGTCAGGTCGCGCCACAGCGCTCCGGTACGGAGCGATCCAGAAAATACCATCCAAAACAAGGCGGTGGTTGATGGGCTTACGCCCGTTCGGGGCTCGGACAGACAGGATGAATCGCTCAAAGAACGCCCACTTCTCGTCCAACATCAAGTCTCGTACCACACTGATCTCGATGGCGGATACCAACTTGAAACACGCTCGACGCGTCTTGTGAATCCCTTTTGGCAACACAGCCTGGAGCCCTGAGCTGCCGGCGCAGCGAAATTCCACAGTCTCCCCTGGTTCTTCTCACTGCAGCCGCATGCGCGCATAGCTGACCCTGTGAGCTGGAAGCCAAACGGCAGAAAAGATCCGATCAGCCGACAATAAGTGGTGATCGGAGTCTGAATCATTGCAAGACCGCCCCGGCCAATGGCCGGGGCGATTTTCTTTAACCCGGTGCCCTTAAAGCGTGATGCGGAACCGGGCAAAGCCGGTGTCCGACATCCCCGCCTCTTCGATCGTTACCCCCGGTACACCAGCGGCATATTGCGCGCCCGCCGGGCCGGTTTCAAAGATCACCGTCGTGCCTGCCATCGGCGCAAAGGACCAGTTGCCGTCCGCCTTGGGGCTAACCGTGCCTTTTTCCACGATGTAGCGCACGATCACGTCGCGGTTGGTGTCCGGGCCTTCAAAGATGATGGTGTCACCGGTGCCCGGGAAATGGCCGCCGCCCGAGGCGCGATAGTTGTTTGTGGCGACCACGAACTCTGCCTCCGGATCAATCGGCGCGCCATCAAACATCAGGTTGACGATGCGGTTGGCGCCTTCGTTGATCACCTCGCCGTCGCGATTGAACCTGGACGGCTGCGACAGGTCGATCTGGTAGGTCACCCCGTCCATCACATCAAAGTTGTACGAGGGGAAATCCGGGTTCAGCAGAACCGCGTCCTGCGCCCCAGCCTCGACCTGATTGAACATCCCGGCCGAGCGTTCGAGCCAGTCCTTGACCTGCGCCCCGGTCACGCGCACCGCGCGCACGGTGTTGGGATACAGGTACAGGTCCGCAACGTTCTTGATCGCCACATCGCCGACCGGCACATCGGTGTAATACTCTGGCCCGCCACGACCGCCCGCCTTGAAGGGCGCGGCGGCAGAGAGGATCGGCAGGCCTTCGTGCGGGGTGCCCACCATCATCTGCTGGATGTACCATGTCTGGGCGTTCGAGACGATCTGCACCGACGGATCATCCGCAACCAGCGCAAAATACGAATGCAGAGGCGCATCTGTCTTGCCCACGGCGCGGCGCACATAGGCCAATGTCTCATCATGCTGCTGTTGGACCGAGGCCAGCACCGGCGCCGCGCTCTCGACCAAGGGCGTGATCGAGCGATCCTCGTTGCGCTGATAGATCGGTCGCGCCTCGACCGCGTGCGTGGCAATGCGCCAGCCTGCGCCGTCGCGTTCCAACATCAGGTCTATTAACCCCATGTGGCTGCCCCAGAACCCGGCCATGACGGCAGGCTTGCCGTGAATCGTGCCTTCGGCGGCGTCGAGCCCGGCCCAGCCATCGTAGTTTGGCCCCGGAAAGACCAGATGCGAATGGCCAGTAAGGATCGCGTCGATCCCCTCGACCGCCGCAAGCGGGACGGCGGCATTCTCCATCCCGTCCTCGGCATTCGCCGAGCCGATCCCCGAGTGGCACAGAGCAATGACGATATCCGCCCCGGCCTCTTTGATTTCGGGCAGATAGGCCTTGGCGGTGGCGACGATATCGCGCGTCGAAACGTTGCCTTCCAGGTGTTTGCGGTCCCAATTCATGATCTGCGGCGGAACGAAGCCGATCAACCCGACCTTGATCGGATGGGTCTCGCCCGCGCCATCGGTGATCATCCGGTCAAGGATCACATAGGGCTTGATCCATGTCTCATCCTGCGTCGGACTGGCGCCCATCGTCTTGACCACATTGGCCGACACCACCGGGAACTCAGCCCCCGCCAGCGATTTCGACAGGAACTCCAATCCATAGTTGAACTCGTGATTGCCAAGGGTCGAAGCATCGAACCCAAGCGAATTCATGGCGGCGATGACCGGGTGCAGATCCCCCTCTTTCATGCCGCGCTCATAGGCGATGTAATCACCCATCGGATTGCCCTGCAGGAAGTCCCCATTGTCCAGCAACATCGAATTGGTTGCCTCGGCGCGGATGTCGCCAATCAGACTGGCGGTGCGGGCCAGACCGACGGTATCGACCGGCTTGTCGCTGTAGTAGTCATACGGAAAGACATGAACGTGAATGTCCGTGGTTTCCATGATGCGCAGATGCGCCTGACCTGCGGCGGCCTGCACCGAAAACGGGTGTAGGGCGATCAGGCCCGCAGACCCGGCAATAAACTGGCGGCGATTGAAATTCAGTGGCATGAGAGACTCCCCTTTGTAATCCTTCAGTAAGCCCCTCTATGCGCGCTATGTGAAGCCTGAACGACATTCGACCTGCGAAAACGGCGCAAACACGCTTTCCTGACGCGCGCTCAAATGGCACTGTAACCATATGAAAGACCTCGCGCACACGCCCCCGCAAACCGCCCTGCGCCCGCCATCGCAGGTTATGCGCCTGTCGCGGATGGGGGCGATGTTTCCCACGCGCCTGTCCTTTCTGCGCATCCTCCTGCGCGATCTGGCCGCCGAGCGCGCGCAGCTGACCCGCCCGGTCTGGCAGATCGACGATCAAGGCTATGGCCATGCGGTCTATTCGATTCCATTGGGTGGACACACCTACAGCCTTGTTGCCATATCCACTTATCTGCCGGATGAGCTGCGCAGCGACCGGGTGATCGCTACGGCATGGGACACGTCTTACGTGCTTTATGACGGCACACCCGATGCAGCCGAGATTGCCCGCATTGCCGAAAACGCCCCGCTTCAGGAAGCCGGGCGCTTTAGCGAGCGTGATCTGGTTCTGAGCCGGGCCAACAAATCCGTGCGGCTGTTTTCCCATGTCGTTGACCGGCTGCGCGCGGGTGCCCAGCCTGACGCGGAATTGATCAACTCGGTTGGCTACCTGATGCGCACAACCGCTGTTTACGGAAACGGAAAATTCGGCATCGCCGACCGCGGGTTGATCGAAGATCGCCCCGGTCTATCTGGCCCCTTCGCTGCCGAAATGCTGACAGTTTGGCTGATCCGCAACTTTACCCATGATCTGGTCGAACACCTTGGCCGCGCCCCCTTGCAGCCTGATCTGAAACGCCATCTGGGCATTGGCAACTCCACCGGGCTGGGCATGGCGCCTTTCCTCGTCGCGCATCCCATCTTGTTGAACAACTGGATGATGGCGCGGGAAACCGCGCTTGCGCGCGTGCGCGCCGCCGACGTGACCCCGGAAATCCACGACCGGTTGTTGCGGCTGGCCCGGCGCGCTGCCTTGCATCTGGGCGAATGGCGCGTCCCCGCCCCCGAACATCAGGCCCGCATCGACGCGATCAAAGTCGAATGGCCCAAGGTTCAGGGCTGGCTGGAAGGCGCCAATGGCGCTGCGGCACTGGACCAGATCGTCACGAATTCGCAAACGTTGAGCGAGGACACACAGGAGCTGCTGGTTGCGCTGGTGCTGGAACCTTTCTCCGATCTAGTGGATGGGCTGGCCGGATGCATGGCCGATCCAGTGGGACTGTGCGCATTGCCCTTCCCGGATAGCGCACACCTGCAGGCCGAAATCGAAGCAGGGTTCGGGTGGGCGCTGGCCATCGACTTTGACAACCCCGAGGCCCGGCATCAGTTCTGGTATGTCTCTGAGGAAAAGCAGGAACCCCGTCTTGGACTGCGCTTTGAAGAACCGGGGGCCGAGCTGGAAAGTCCGCTGGATATCGCCCGCCGGGTTCAGGCGTTGTACCGCGATCTGAAAGGCGACACCGATCTGCGCGCTTTCCGCGATGCGCACCCCGAACACGAACTAGCCATGCACCGGGTCCAGATCAACGCGCTGCACCCCTATTCGGAGATTCACGACAACCTGATTGGTCATGGTTGCCTGCCCATCGACATGCTGCGCTGCAAGCTGGCGTTTTTCGGGGCCACCAAGTTTGATCCCAAATCCGACCGCTGGACCCGTATCGCTTTGGCGCAGGGGGCGCCCTTGCCAGAGGATTTGCTTAGTGATCACGCCGACGACTGGTGGCTCAGAGGGCAAAGCGCATGAGCAGATCGGCCAATGAAATCATGGGACTGGCGCAAAAGGCGGCACGCGGGGCGGGATTTCCGCCGCAGCAGGCCGAACGCTTTGGCCGCGCCGCCGCCGCGCATCTGGCCGCGAACCGCAACCCCGAGGATCTGGTTCAGGCGCTGCGTGATCCGGCAGACAGCCCGGTGTTGCGCCTGCCGCTGTTGATGGATGACGTGCTGCGGGCGCTGTCGCTGACGGGTCCAAATGTCGACCTGACACTGCACCCTGAGGACGTGTCCCTGGCCTCGGCATACGCCCGGCTCCTGCCCATCCGGGTGACGGACTGCACCATTGTTCAGGACGAAGACCGGCAGCCCCGACTACACGTCTCGGCCGATCTGCAAACCCCGGGCAAGACATCCTTTCCCGCGCGGATCGAGGCCCCCGAGGATCTGATCGCACAGTTGTCACGGCTGGCCGCCAAAACCTATGTCCCGGCGTCCGAGGCCTCACGCTCGGCAGGGGCCGGGGCGGGTGATATCGACAACGACTAGGGTTGCTGCGCGAATGGATCGTCGGGATAGCCCACGCCCATCAGGTACAGCCCCTGCGGCGGGCAAACCGGACCGCAAGCGGCGCGATCCCTGGCCTTCAGCGCCGTTTTTACATCCTCGGGCGCCCAGGATCCGGCACCGACACGCTCCAACGTGCCAACAATGCTGCGCACCTGATTGTGCAGGAAGGACCGCGCCCGCAGGCGGAACTGGATCTCGGGGCCGGCAGGCCCTTCGACGCGGGTGATTGCGATCTCGTCCATCGTCTTGACCGGCGATTTCGCCTGACACACGACCGAGCGAAAGGTCGTAAAATCGTGCAGGCCGATCAGGTGTTCGGCCCCCGCCCGCATCGCCTCGACATCCAACTGGTGGTTCACCCGCCAGACCTGCCCGGTCTCCAGCGTCTCTGGTGCGCGGCGCATCAAAAGACGGAACAGATAGCGCCGCTCCATCGCCGAAAAGCGGGCGTGCCAATCATCCGCCACACGTTTGGCGGCGCGAATGGCCACCGGTGCCGGTTTGAGATGGTAATTCAACGCCTCGGACAGCCGGAAGGCATCCCAGTCCTTATCCATGTCGCAATGGGCCACCTGCCCGCGCCCGTGCACCCCTGTATCGGTGCGCCCGGCAGCGGCGATGGTGTGCGCGCGCGGCTCCAGCTGGGCCAGGGCCGCCTCGATCGCGCCCTGAACCGAAGGCTGATCGGTCTGCCGTTGCCAGCCCGAGAACGGGCGGCCATCATATTCCACAAGTAACGCATATCTGGGCATGGCGCCGGGTTAGCGCCTGATCGGGTCCGGGGCAATGGGTCTTGCACGCCCAAGGGGCATTGCCAGCGCAGGTTTCTTCCCCTCTGGTTCTTTGGCGCAGGTCTGCCTATCTTGGCGATCAAGAGCAGATTGGGGGCCGCATTGGTCATTGGAACGATTGCCGACACGCTGACCAGAAGCGTGGAGAATGTGACGGACACGGTCTCGGGTGTGTTTTTCGACCCGGTCATCAGGGTGGGCGTCACCGGGCTGAGCCGTGCGGGCAAAACCGTGTTCATCACCTCGCTGGTGGCCAATCTGATGGACCGGGGCCGCATGCCGCAACTTGTGGCCCAAACCGAGGGGCGCATTCTGGCCGCCTATTTGCAGCCACAACCCGACGACACCCTGCCGCGCTTTGATTACGAAGCGCACCTTGGCGCCCTGACCTCGACCACCCCGCATTGGCCGGACAGCACCCGCGCGGTCAGCGAGCTGCGCCTGTCACTAAAAATCCGCCCCAACGGATTGCTGTCGGGCCTGCAAGGACCGCGAACGGTGCATCTGGATATCGTCGATTACCCCGGCGAATGGCTGCTGGATCTGGGGCTGCTGGACAAAAACTATGCCCAGTGGTCCGAAGAGATGCTGGAGCGCATGGCAACGCGCCCCAGCGGACCCGAGTATGTCGAAATGGCCAAGGCCGAAGACGCCAGCGCCGATCTTCAAGAAGCCCGCGCCCGCGCCCTGTCTGACACCTATACCAAGGCGCTGCATGTCGCCCGCGAGGCAGGTTTCTCGGACTGCTCGCCCGGGCGCTTTTTGCTGCCCGGCGAAATGGCTGGCAGCCCGGTGCTGACCTTCGCGCCCTTGCCGCCACAGCCCAGCGCCCCGCGCAAGTCGCTCTGGCGCGAAATGGAGCGGCGATACGAGGCCTACAAGGCGCGGATCGTCAAACCGTTCTTCCGGGACCACTTTGCCCGGATCGATCGTCAGGTTGTGCTGGTCGATGCCCTTGGCGCAATCCACGCCGGGCCACGGGCGGTCGAGGATCTGCGGCGCACCATGGCCGATATCCTTGGCGCCTTTCGCCCCGGGGCAAACGCCTTTCTCTCACAGCTGCTGCTGGGGAAGCGGGTGGAAAAGGTGCTGTTCGCGGCTACAAAGGCCGACCATCTGCACCACAGCCAGCACCCCCGCCTGACCGCCATCATGGAAGCGCTTGTGCGCGAGGCCCGTGATCGCGCCCGATTTTCCGGCGCCGAAACGCAGGCCATGTCAATTGCCGCCCTGCGCGCCACGACCGAACAGACCATCAGCCACGGCGGGCAAGAACTGGACTGCGTGCGCGGCACCTTGCTGGACAGTGACGGCACACACGGCAAGCAAGCCGCCTTTTATCCCGGTGAACTACCCGAAGACCCGGCGCATCTGCTTGGCCCGGCCCGCGACGGCGCCGAAGCCTGGCTGGATCAGGACTACCGGATCATGCGCTTTGCCCCTGCCCGCCTCACCTTGAAACCCGGCGAAGGCCCACCGCATATTCGGTTGGATCGCGCCGCCCAGTTCCTGTTTGGAGACAAGTTATGACCGATCTGCTCCTGCGCCATGCCCGTAGCACCGACGCCGGCAAGCTTGGCGCCATGATATCAGAGGCCGTGGCCGCGTTTGACTGGAAACCTCTGCTGCACAGCGGTGCCGAGGATATCGATCATGTCGGGAAGATGATCGACCGCGGCTGGGTGACGGTGGCCGCACAGGGCGGCGCCGTGGTGGGGTTCATTGCCCGCGAAGAAAGCCGGATACATGCGCTCTATGTCACCGCGCAGGCGCAAGGATCCGGCATTGGCACCGCATTGCTGAACACCGCGAAAGAGGCCGTGTCGCGTCTGGAACTCTGGACGTTTCAGGCCAACGAAGGCGCCCAACGGTTTTACGAACGCGAAGGGTTTGTCGTCGATCGGCGCACCGATGGCGCGGACAACGATGAAAAGCTGCCCGACGTGCATTATGTCTGGCAAGGGCCCTATGTCCTCAAGACGCAAGGCCCAGCCAATGACTGACCGCAAAGGCCCCGTGCTGATCGATCTGGAAGACGAGGCCGCCCCGTCACCGTCCGAGGCGCCCCCGGTTCCCGAAATTCACCCCGAAGCGCCGCTGGAAGGCCGCGCCATGGCCACCGTCGCGGCGCTGGCCGGGCGCCCGCCATCGCGGCTTGCGCGCTGGTTCTGGCGGCTTTTGGTGGCGCTGGTCGGCACGCTTGTGTCGATTGCCGCGTGGAACTATGTCACCGGGCTGATCGCCAGCGTGCCGCTGCTGGGCTATGCGGTGGCGCTGCTCATGGCGTTGTTTGTGTTCGTGCTGGCCATGATCACCATCAAGGAACTGGCCGCCTTTGCGCGCCTTTCACGCATCGACGCCCTGCACCACGAAGCCGAAAGTGCCCGCGCCGATGACAGCATCAAAGAGGCCCGCGCCCTGACCACCAAACTCGTCGCGCTGTACAAAGGGCGTGACGACACCCGCTGGGGGCGCGAACGACTGGCCGAGCGCGAGGCCGAAGTCTTTGACGCAGGCGCGCTGCTGGATCTGGCCGAACACGAGCTGCTGACGCCGCTGGACGCCGCCGCCCGCCTTGAGGTCGAGGCCGCAGCCCGACAGGTCGCGACGGTGACCGCTTTGGTGCCGCTGGCGCTGGCCGATGTCATGGCAGCGCTGACCTCGAACCTGCGGATGATCCGCCGCATCGCGGAAATCTACGGCGGACGCTCGGGCACGCTGGGCAGCCTGCGCCTGACCCGCGCGGTCATGTCCCATCTTGTGGCAACGGGCGCCGTGGCCGTGGGCGACGACATGCTTGAGCCGATCCTTGGCGGCGGTCTGTTGGGAAAACTCTCGCGCCGCTTTGGCGAAGGTCTGGTGAACGGCGCGCTGACCGCGCGTGTCGGCGTGGCCGCGATGGAGGTCTGCCGTCCGCTGCCCTTCAGCAAAGACAAACGGCCTTCGGTGCGCAGCATAGTGCGCACAGCATTGAGCGGGCTGTTTACTTCGAACAAGGGCTGACCCGGTCAACGGTCTGGAATTTCTGACCTTTCCTTCCCGGCCCCCGCGCGTATCCTGCCCAAAAAAGTGGAGACGGCGCTGATGGAGCCCTTACTTGTCTTGATCGGCCTGACCCTTCTCGCGATTCCGGTTGCGGTCGTTTACCTGTTGGTCGCGGTCGCGCGTCTGAAACGGGAGATGCGCGATTTGTCCGCGCGGCTTGAAGGGGCGCCGCAAGTCCCATCTCCCGTTGCGCCCACATCCGTCAAGCCCAGCGCGCCGATCCGCGCCGAAAGCGAGCCTTGGCAGCCGCCCGAAGAACAACCGGAACGCAAGCCATGGGTCGGCATGACGCAGACCCCGGCCAAGCCCTCGGCCGCCGTGGTCTTTCGCCGCGAACGTTTCGCCGCCCTGTCGTCTTGGCTGCGCGAAAACTGGTTCTACGTGGCGGCTGCCGTCTCGCTTGCGCTGTCGGGTATCTTCCTTGTTCAATATGGCATCGAAAACGGCCTGCTCCCGCCCGAAGCGCGCGTTGCAGCCGCCCTTGCCTTTGGCGCGGCGCTGATCGGAGCCGGTGAATATATCCGCCGCCGCTTCGGCGACGACGAAGACAGCACAACCGCCTATCTTCCTTCGGTCTTGTCGGGTGCCGGGATGGTGTCACTTTTCGGCGGTGTTCTGGCCGCGCGCATGCTCTATGGCTTGATCGGTCCGGGCCCCGCCATGGTGGGCCTGTTTTCCATCGCGCTGGGCGGGCTGGTTCTGGGCTGGTTCCACGGTCCGTTGCTGGCCGCCATCGGCCTGATCGGCGGCATGGCCGCACCTTTCCTTGTGGGTGGCCAATCGGACACGCCGGAATGGCTGCTGCTCTATTTTGCCTTGCTGACGGCGCTTGGCCTTGGCATCGACACTGTGCGCCGCTGGGCCTGGGTCAGCGTGCTGTCGCTCATCCTTGGCTTTGCAGCGGGCTGGCTGCTGGTGTCTTCCGCGCCGAACCGGGAAAGCATGGCGGTTGCCTTTGCCGCATTCGCTGCCGCGATGGCTCTGCTGGCGACCCTGATCCCGGCGCGGGGCCTGCGCCCGGACCATGACGGCCCCTGCCTTCTGGAGCGTCTTTCGACCAAGACAAGCTGGCCGATCTTTCCCGCGCGGCTTTCGCTGGGCAGCCTTCTGGCCGCCTGCTTTGCGATTGTCGTCATGGCGCCGGAAAGCCCCACAACCTTCTGGATGTCCCTTATCTTGGTAACCGGCCTTGCCGGGCTCTACGTAGTCTGGTCGATCAGGGCTCCGGCGCTACAGGATCACGCCCTGCTGCCAGCGTTTGGCCTGATTGCCCTGCATGCTGTTCCTGACCTGAACAGGCCCCTGTTCAATGCCATCTACGAACATCTGCAAGCCACCGAAACCCAGACGGAAACGCGCATGATCTGGGATGTTTCCCTACTGGTCGGGGCTGCTTTGGTTCTGAGCCTTTTGGCGGCGTGGCGCAGCCTGACTGGCATGCAGAACAAATTGGTCTGGGCAGGCGCGGCGGCGCTGATCGCCCCGGTGGCCGGGCTTGCGCTGGAGATGACCCGCAAACCCGCGCTGCTGATCGGCGAATACCCTTGGGCGCTGCACGGATTACTGCTGGGCGCCATCATGACCGTGATGGCCGAGCGTTTTGCCCGTCAGGACAAAGACGATCACACCCGTACGTCGCTGCCGGTTTTGTCTGCGCTGGCTTGTCTGACCTTCTCGCTCGCCATCATCCTGACAGACTCGGCGCTGACGCTGGCGCTGGCCGCGACGGTTCTGGCCGCCGCCGCGCTGGATCGCAAATTCAACCTGCCGCTGATGGGCGCCTATATTGCCGCGGGCGTTGTCGCCTTGGGCTATCGATTGACGGTAGACCCTGGCCTGGACTGGGCGACGCGTACCACATTGCCCGCGATGTTGCTGCCCTATGGCGGCACGCTTGCCGCCTTCGTTGCGGCGCTCTGGCTCTTGCAGCGCCGTGATCGCCCACGCAGCCAGATCTTTCTGGAAAGCGCCGCCTGGTCGACCGCTGGCATGACGCTGAGCCTGACGCTTTACCACGTGATCGACGCCTTTTCGCCGGGCACTGGCCTCGAGACGCATTGGGGCTTTGGCCTGCAAGCCGCGATCTGGTCGGGCGTTGCGCTGGCCCAGCTGCATCGCCAAAGCCTTGGTGGCTGGATGCGCTATGTCCGGATCGGGCTGGCCAGTGTCTTCGGATTGATCGCGGCCCTGATGCTTGGGCTGGCACTGACCGCATTCAACCCGCTGACCTGGGCAGAAGAGGTGCTGGGCTGGCCGCTGTTGAACACATTGATACCCGCCTATCTGCTGCCCGCCGTGATACTGGGGCTGGCGGCTTGGCGCCTAACCGCTCAGCCGTTGTGGCTGCGGCGCGCGCTTGGCGGCGCGGCGCTGGCGCTGACCAGTTTCTGGGCGGCCATGGTGATCCGGCATTTCTGGCAGGGCGGAAACGCGATGAGCCTCTCTTTCGGCGTGACCCAGCCCGAACTCTATTCCTATACCGTGGCGCTTCTACTGACCGGTGCAACGTTGTTTTACCAAGCGCTTGCACGGCGGTCCGATCTGTTGCGGCGGGCTGGAGTTTTGGTGATCGGGCTGGCTGTGGCCAAAGTCTTTCTGATCGACATATCGGGCCTGTCGGGGCTGGTACGGGTGTTTTCCTTCCTGCTGCTCGGCCTGTCCCTCGCGGGGCTGGCATGGCTCAATCGCTGGGTTCAAACCCGTGCGGGCCAGCGCAACGCATAAGACCCGCCGGTTTGACATAGCGCATGGCGCACGGCCGCTTGCCCGCACCATCCTGCGGACAAGGAGGCGCCATGATCAAAGCAACAGACCACGGTCACACCCAAGCCGAGATCGAAGCCCGCCTGTCGCAACCGCCGGGGCGCGGCTATTTGCGCGACACCGTCTATGGCGCGATCGACGGCTCGGTCACGACCTTTGCCATCGTCGCCGGAGTCGCCGGAGCAGAGCTTTCGCCGCTTGTCATCCTTGCGCTAGGCTTTGCCAATGTGCTGGCGGACGGGTTTTCCATGGCCGCCGGGAATTACTCGGCAACCAAGGCCGAGCTTGACGACATCCAGCGCCTGCGTGCCGTGGAAGAACGCCATATCGCCCAATATCCCGACGGCGAAAAGCGTGAATTGCGCACCATTCTGGCGCAACGCGGATTGTCGGGCGACACGCTGGACCAGGCAACCAAGCAGATCGCCGCCAATCGCGAAAACTGGATCGCAACCATGCTGGAAGGGGAATATGGCCTCGCCTCCGTCGACCCGCATCCGATGCGCGCGGCACTGGTGACCTTTGGCGCTTTTCTGGTTGCGGGTATGGTTCCGCTCTTGCCCTTCCTCTTCGGCCTTCCCGAGGCGTTTTTCTGGTCCTCCGGCATGACAATGGCCAGCTTTTTCGCCATCGGAACGTTGAAAAGCATTTGGTCCCTCAGCCCATGGTGGCGCTCGGGGTTAGAGACCTTGGCCATTGGTTTTGTCGCGGCCTCTATCGCCTATATGGCGGGTACGATGTTTACGCTTTAGGGTGAATTGCCCTTGGATGGGTCTTGGAAAACCGCGACTTGCCCATCAGTCATTTCCCGAAACGCTGCAACGTCCGGAATACCTGACTTTAGGGAAGTTCCGACACTCGGATAAGCTGAGCTCATTATTTTATGAACTCCTTCAATCTTTTATGCGGATTATTTCAATGTTGGACTATTTACAGACTGCCGTCGGCGCAGATGTGCTTCGTATTGTCGGAGTTCTTGGTTTCCTCACCTATGTGACCCTTTATTCCTGCTTGAGCCTGCGGGTGCTGCACAGCGACAGTATCCTGTATTTCTGCGGCAATATCTTTGCCGCCACGCTGGTACTGATTTCCCTCGCTCAAGAGTTCAATCTGGCAGCGGCGCTGATCCAGAGCTTTTGGATCGCGATGGGTATTCCGGCCATCATCCTGCGCCTTGTCCATCGCCGCTCGGATCGCCGTGCGGCCAGCTACCAAGCGCAGAATTGGCCCCAGACTGGGGGCGCTACGCCAGTGATCCCACCGGAGGTAACAGGTCCCCACACACCAGACGCGACAAGGCCCTGGGAACCGGCGGGACCTGCGATAACGGGAAGAGGGCGCGGTCCCTTATCACGGGCAGCAGGCGGCTATCGGACTGGTATTGCGGGGTAAACAGCCAGCTCATGGTCTGATAGCCCCAGACGTGCCAACGCCGGGCGCGCGCATAATAAAGCGCCGCAAGATCCGCATCGCCCTGCGCCACCTTGATCGCCCGCACCAAAGCCCAGGCATCCAGCAGCGCCATATTCGCCCCCTGCCCAAGTTGTGGACTGGCTCGATGCGCCGCATCGCCGATATGGATCACGCCCTGCCCATAGGGTTTGACCAGCGTCCCATGTGAATAGCGCGCCATGGTCATCTGCGCAGTATCGGTGATCTGCCGTGCGAAAGACCCATAGGCGGGCCAAAGCCCAAAGGCCTCAGCGCGCCAGGCCTCCAGCCCCTTCGCCAGCCAATCCACGTACCCACCGCGCGGCAAAGACCAAAAGATCGCAGCTTTCAGCCCCTTTTGCCCGGGAACCGTGCCGATTGGCAGCACCCCCAGCATTCGATCCGCTTTTCGATAGACTTGCCGCAGCTCGTCGCGCGGCAGATCGCTGCCGGCAGGCCAATCCACCGTCGCCCACAGCGCGCCGTAGTCAAGATCGCGGGCCTTCAATGGCGACAGCGGCGACCCGGCCCCGCAGGCGTCAATGATCATATCGAAGGGTCCGGCGCTGCCGCCGTCAAACTGCACATGCCCGTCCAAAGCACTTGTCACCCGGCGCCCGGGGCAGATGTCCACACCTGACCGTATGGCCGTCTCCAACAAGGCGTCGAAGAGGGCCGCGCGGTGAATGGCAAGGCCAAAGCGCGCCAGCTTGCCCGTGCGATAGCTAACGTCCAACACGCGGCGCCCGCTGTCTGCTTCGCGGCCCAGCATCCGATGCACCTGATTGCCCTGCGCCAAAGCTGCCTTGCCCGCGCCGAGATGCGTCAGCACCTCAAGCCCCACAGGCTGGATCACAAGACCCGAGCCAACCGGCGCGGGCGCATCAAACTGATCGAAGACCTGAACCCGGTGGCCCGCCTGCGCCAACCCCGTCGCAACTGCCAATCCGCCAATCCCGGCCCCTGCCACGGCAATCTTCAATGTCACGCGCATCCCCTGCCCTCCGCGTATCCAGAAAAGTCTGAACGCCCGAAAGGCACAAGTGTCGCGCTGTCGCAGCTTAGCGCAGGATCGGCACGCCGCCGGGGCCTTTGATGCGCTCGACCACGCCCGCCCGAAGCGACTGCCCGATCTTATGCGCCAAGGCGGACCAGGCACGCGCCTGATCCGGTTCAAGCTCCTGACGCAAAACCTGATCAAACAGCGCCAGCCATGTCTCGAACATGCCGGGGCGGACATTGCCCGCCGCTCGGTGTGCCTCCAGCGGATTCCCGTTATAGCTGCGCTCGTGTAGGATCGCGTTGGCCCAGAACCCAGCGACCTTGGCCTCGTGCGGCGGCCAGTCTGTCACATGCGCTGCAAAGATTGGCCCCAGCCCCGGATGGGTACGGATTCGGGCGTAAAACGCCGCCACGACGCGCTCGATCTCATCGCGGGTAATGTCAAATTTCGGGGGATTCGCAGACATGGAGCCTCTGAACAATCAATACCCCGGAGTCATAGCGGCTCTGGCCGAGGTGAGCCAGAGCCGCCGTCCCCAATGTTGTGACGCCCGAGCCGCTGCGATGCCCCGACGCCACCTCCCCATGTGGCTACCCGTGCGCCAAACGCGCGGGAATGCCAAATAGATCAGTCACTTGCAATTGATCTGGTCACGTTGTCAGACATGAAATGCGCCATAACCCCCGAGCCCAGCGGATCGCGCCCGGTCTGTATCAGCAAGATGCTCAGCGCCGACACCAGCAACAGTGCCACGCCAAACCCAAGTCGCGAGCGCGCCCGGCCGCGTGTCGCCTGATCGGCGCGGCGTCGCAAATTGTCGCCTGTATCCTCCGGGTCAAGCCGGGCAAAATAATGATCCTGTATCTCAAAACTCATTTGGTCGGTCTCCTGAACTCGCATCCTCAAATTCTTTTGTTACGCACCGCGACCGGCGCGTCATCCCCGCCTGTTCAAACGCGGATTTATCGGTAAAGCCTCGCTCATAGTCGCCTTTTAGTTGAGCGAGTTCCAGCCTGTTCGAAGCTCAGGTTGACGTATGGGCAATTTCCAGCCCATCGGGTCACACAGGATGCGCGGACCCCCGCCGACCCCATCTGGGGCATCCGGTCTCTGGACGCTGCGCAAAAGCCCGCCTATAAGGCGCTCATGATGTTTTGCTTCGCCATCATCATTCGAATTACATGCCCGGCGCTCTGACGATACGAGCCGCCGGGACAAGGCGTATGGACTTTCGCGCCGCCCCCACACCCTGAGTTTTCCGCAAGACCCGAAGGACGCCACAGATGTGCGCCGATACGCCTGACACCACCCTGCCCGACTACAAAGATACCCTGAACCTGCCCCAGACCGATTTCCCGATGCGCGCAGGCCTGCCCAAGCGCGAGCCCGGCTGGCTTGAGCGTTGGGAAAAGATCGGCATCTACGACCGCCTGCGCGAAAAACAGGGCCGCCCCGATTTCGTGCTGCATGACGGCCCGCCCTACGCCAACGGCCACCTGCACATCGGCCATGCGCTGAACAAGGTGCTCAAGGATTTCATCGTGCGCAGCCAGCAGATGCTGGGCCATGACGCGCGCTATATCCCCGGATGGGACTGCCACGGCCTGCCGATCGAGTGGAAGATCGAGGAACAGTACCGCCAAAAGGGCAAGAACAAGGACGAAGTCCCGGTCATCGACTTCCGTCAGGAATGCCGCAAATTCGCCGAGGGCTGGATCGACATCCAGCGCGAGGAATTCAAGCGCCTTGGCGTCACCGGCAACTGGCCCGATCCCTATCTGACGATGAATTTCCACGCCGAACGGGTGATCGCCGAGGAATTCATGACCTTCCTGATGAACGGCACGCTGTATCAAGGCTCCAAGCCGGTGATGTGGTCGCCGGTCGAAAAGACCGCATTGGCCGAAGCCGAGATCGAGTACCACGATCACAAGAGCCACACGATCTGGGTGCCGTTCCGGGTCGTCTCGGCCAGCGATTTCAATAACACCGGGGCCTGCCTCGATACCGATCTGCTGTCCGCCCGTGTGGTGATCTGGACGACGACCCCTTGGACGATTCCCTCGAACAAGGCCGTCGCCTACGGCCCCGGCATTGCCTACGGCCTCTACAAAGTCACCGGCACACCCGAAGAAAGCTGGGTCTCTGTTGGCGACACCTATGTTCTGGCAGACACGCTGGCCGCAGAAGTGCTGGGCAAAGCCCGCCTTGAAGACAGCCAATGGACCCGTGTGCGCGACGTTTCCGCCGAGGAATTGGGCGCGCTGACCCTTGCCCACCCCTTCCGGGGTATCGAGGGCGCGGACGGCTTCTGGGACTACGACGTGCCGATGATCGACGGCGAGCATGTCACCGATGATGCGGGCACCGGATTCGTGCATACCGCGCCCAGCCACGGGCAGGACGACTATGAGTGCTTTGTCGCACGCGGCTGGATGGACCAGATGACCCACAACGTCGGCGAGGACTCGGAATTTCTGCCGCATGTGCCGCTGTTCGCGGGCCTGCGGGTGTTCGACCACAAGGGCAAAGAGGGCAAGGCCAACACCGCCGTGATCGACAAGCTGGTCGAGGCCGGCGGCCTGATCGCCCGTGGCCGTATGACCCACAGCTATCCGCACAGCTGGCGCTCCAAGGCGCCGGTGATCTACCGCAACACACCGCAGTGGTTCGCCGCCATCGACCGCGAGGTTGGTGATGGTCAGGACGAGTATGGCAAGACGATCCGCCAGCGTGCCCTGACCAGCATCGACCAACTGGTGCAATGGACTCCGCAGACCGGCCGCAACCGCCTCTACTCGATGATCGAGGCGCGTCCGGACTGGGTATTGTCGCGCCAGCGCGCTTGGGGAGTGCCGCTGACCTGCTTCGTTAAGAAGGGCACCCTGCCGACGGACGAGGACTTCCTCTTGCGCAACGAAGAGGTGAACCAACGCATCGCCGAGGCGTTCGAGGCCGAAGGTGCGGACGCATGGTACAAGGATGGCGCCAAGGAACGCTTCCTTCAAGGCATCGTTGACCCCGGCGCCTACGAGCAGACCTTCGACATTCTCGATGTCTGGTTCGACTCCGGTTCGACCCATGCCTTTGTGCTGCGCGACCGGCCGGACGGCGCAAAGGACGGCATCGCCGATCTTTACCTTGAAGGCACCGACCAGCATCGCGGCTGGTTCCATTCCTCGATGTTGCAGGCCTGCGGCACCAAGGGCCGTGCGCCCTATCGCGGTGTGCTGACCCATGGCTTCACGCTGGATGCCAAGGGCAACAAGATGTCAAAGTCCTTGGGCAACACCATCGCACCCGAGGACGTCACCAAACAGTATGGTGCTGATATCCTTCGCCTTTGGGTCGCTCAGTCCGATTACACCGCCGACCTGCGGATCGGGCCGGAGATCCTGAAAGGGGTGGCGGACAGTTATCGACGGCTGCGCAACACCATGCGCTATCTGTTGGGCGCCGTAGCGCATTTTGACGACAGCCAGCGCGTCGACCCGCAGGACATGCCGGAACTGGAACGCTACATCCTGCACCGCCTTGCGGAATTGGATCACGTCGTCCGCAAAGGTTATGCCGAGTATGATTTCCAAGGTGTGTTCCAGCAGGTCTTCAACTTCTGCACGCTGGAACTGTCGGCGTTCTACTTCGACATCCGCAAGGACGCGCTCTATTGCGACGGCGATACCGCGCGCCGCCGTGCTGCCCGTACGGTCATGGATCTGCTGTTCCACCGCCTGACCACCTGGCTGGCGCCGATCCTCGTGTTCACGATGGAAGAGGTCTGGCTGGAGCGTTTCCCGGGCGATGACAGCTCGGTCCACCTGACGGACATCCCGGACACGCCGATGGACTGGCTGGATGAACCGCTTGCCGCCAAATGGCAGATGGTCCGCCGCGCGCGTCGCGCCGTCACCGCGGCCTTGGAAGTGCAGCGCACCGAGAAGGTCATCGGCGCCTCGCTCGAAGCGGCGCCTGTCGTGCATGTGCGCGATGCCGAAATGCTGGCAGCGCTGAAGTCGGTCACCTTCGAAGACATCTGCATCACTTCAGACGTCCGCCTGACCGGGGACCCGATGCCAAACGAGGCCTTCCGCATGCCGGAGGTCGAAGGCGTCGGTGTGGTCTTCGAAAAGGCAGAGGGCGAGAAGTGCCAGCGCTGCTGGAAAATCCTGCCGGACGTCGGCCAGCACGCGCACGCAGGCACCTGCAAGCGCTGTAACGAAGCCCTTGGCTAAGAGGGGCTCGTCAATTGGAAAGGGCCGCCACGCTCAGTGACGCGCTCCCATTGGTGGCCCTGACACGGAATGAGGCTGGCGCGATCTTTGCGCCAGCCTTTTGAATTTTCGAAACTTTCTGAGCTTCGAACCTTGGCGGATTTCGGGCATTCGGTCGGGAAAAATCCCGAGGCGATTGCAATGCACAACTGCATTGGAAACGCTTGGTTTCTGAGGCTCAATTCCCTGTCGGATCGGGTCCAGCAGTCATCGCCAATAGATCATGGTTGGGTCTGACGACAGGCAAAAAACCGGCAACCCGCTGAATGCCGGACAGATACACAAACAGTACCTTGGTACTTCCGCATCTGTTCATTCGTGGCGTCCAGAGCCGTAGTCCGCTGCATCATCCTGATCGCGGCACCGGCGAAATCGTTACCGTAGCTGCACGCGATAACATTAATTTCTCCGATGACGGACAGGGTATTCATCCAGATCAAACCCATCCAATTGGAAAAACTGACTATTCTGCGGCTATTGCACGTGTGACATCAGTTTGGCTGTTGAACGGTGTCCATTCAAGATTTCCGCTATAGCGCCAGGCCAGCTTGCCTTCGTCATCCATGGCAATCAAGTGAAGCCAGTTGTTGTCGAACAACGCGCGCACTCCGGGATGGCGGTCGAGGATCTCGGACATTGCCTCTCGGGGGGCTTCGACGATCACGGACAAACGCAACGGATCGTGTTGGAAGCCGTCACCATCGTGGACGGATTGCCACGGCAAACCCGGGCGCGGGGCGCCGTTGTTGCCTTCCAGAACTCCTATTCCGCCCACCACGTTGTGCAGCAGCTTGTTGCCGCCACCGAACAAATCCGGCGCAACGGTCGAACCGTAATATTGCAGACTGATCCAGCTGGCGACGACCACCGGGGCGGTCATGATCAATTCCAGAACGCCAAACCCATTATCGCGACGCCAGTCGTAGTTGTGCAGGAATGCCTGCCCTGACAGGTCCGCACCATCCGTGCGGTAGCGGGGCGCCGCAACAAAGGCACGGCATCCGGCAAGCCCCCACTCGGGACGTGTCTCGGCCCAGTCTCTTGACCGATATGGGATGGTCGCGTCGTGATTTGCGCGCGGCAAGCGTTGCGCGCGCACTGCACGCGCAAGGCGCCCGGCTTCGGCCAGCCATTTTTCCAGCTGGCTGAGCTCGTTCGGCAGCTTACCATCTGGCAAATCCTGCGCGAAAAGCGTCACCTCGTCGGTGGTCGTATGGTGCAGTGCGGGCAGGAATATCGTGTCCGAAGGAATGTCGATCCCATCTTCACGCAAACCCAGCTGCACGTCACGATCATTCAGCAAACCTGCAATAAGCCGAGCATTCACGTCCCCCGCGTATCCGCCGCAAGCGCCGCATTGCAACGCGCTTTCATGCGGATTGTTGGTGACGTCGGCACCGTGGCCCGCCAGCAGGACAATCGGCGCGAAGTTATCCGTAAGCGACATGGCGGTCAGCACCGATTTGGCCATGCCAACACGCGTGATCAGGTCGATCGCCGGATCAAGTTGGGGCGCTGGATCGACCTTTGCCTTACCGCCAAATCCCAGAGAGTCCCGCACGAGTTTGCCTGCATAAAGCGGACCCGTCGCCTCTACGAAAGCGAAAGAAGACACAGCTGCCAGCTTGAACCGGCCCCAGGCGCGCTTGGCCCGTGCCGTGTAACGGCGGTTGAGATCGGCCTTCTCCGGCTCGCCCGCCTGTGAGGTCACACCGGCATTCAGCAGCACCGGACCGCGCAGTTCGGTCACGTCCGATCCGGCGGCTTTGTGCGCGCTGGCCAGCCCGAAGAACCCGGCAAAACCGATTGTCTCGATGGTTTGGTCCTGCGCTTCCAGCGCGCGGCGGAACACTTCGGAGCGGACATCAATACAAAAGGCCGCCTGTATTTCCGGGCGCCCCTTGGCCTCGCGCGGCTTGCCCCCCGCCAGCCTGTCCGCCAGAGTGCGCTGCGCCGCCCTTTCTGCCGCGTCCTGAAGCACAGCGTCGATGATATGATCCCGTGACGCCGTCACAGGGGCCTCGTGGGCCTCGACGGTCTTGGCCCAACGCGCTGCGATCTGATCTTGGTAGAGGTCGAACAGCGCTTCGTCGAAAACCATGCGGATCGCCAGTAACTCGGTCACTGTGTTGTTCTGTTCGCCCTCCAATTCGGCCTGCCACAACAGGTAGCGCGCGTATTGCGCCCAGCCGCCCAGCGTCATGAGCCACCGGTGGAACGCGGTCGGCGCCGCGCTGGCGGTCACACCAAGTTTTTCAGAAACGCGGCCGATCGCGCGCCAATGCGACCGGTTGGTTGCAGCAACAAACGAACAAAAGCCCTTGAGGCCAAGGATCTCGGGCGTCAGATCGCGCGAGGCGAAATCCCGCCACGCGCTGAAGGCGCCGCCCGTCTTGGCCTGCTGCCAGAGCGCCTGCCCTTGGTCGAAATGACTGGCGGCCCATGCCCCTATGCGATCTTCGATCACCCCGGGCCAGTCAATGCCGGAAAAATCCGCGGCCAGCTCGGCCACGGTCGGAAGGGCTTTGGGCTCCGGGGCATCTTTCTTCAGGGCGGCTTTAATGTCCTGAAGGGTCGGCACATTGAGCTGCCCTTCAAGCGCAGACAAGGCATCCAGCACGTCCGCTTCGATAATTCCACCGGCGTCCAGCTTCGCGGCCCAATGCGCACGTGGCGGCATTATCCGGGCACCTCCAACCCGCGCCAGACGCGCGGCGGTCAGCGCCATATGCTCGTCGGTCTGGCCGAGGAACGGGTTTACCGCGACACTCGCAGACAGCGGAAACAGCGGCGGGATGGCCTTGGCGGCGTTGTTGGCCTCGTTGACAAGCTCCAACAGGGCGGCGGGATAGGACTCGAGTTTTGCAAACATGAGATGTGTTCCTTTCAGGCTGTTGTGCGCTTGGACCATCCGTCCAGAAGCTTGTCGAAGATCGCGTTGGCATAAAGACCGTTGGTCAGGTGGACGCGCAGACCGGCCGCCGCCGGGTGCGATGTCCACAGCGGGAAGGTCGCCTGAGCCACTGCGACACAGCCAAAGCTTGCAAGAGCGAGGATGATAAGCGCCCACTCCAAGGGCCCGGGGCTTGGGGTCGGAGGCAGGCTGCCCGCCGTGAGGGACAGCGCAACGACCTGAAGCGCGAAATAGCTCACCGAGGTCATTACGGCATAGATTGCAGTGCGCTGCATCAGCTCTCGTGGTGCGGCATCGGCAAAGCCCTGCGCCAGCAGATAGGCCACGCCAAAGATCAGGATCACACCCAAGGCGATCGCCTGGATCGATTTTTCATCGAAGCCCAGAATGACACCGACCACACCGTAGATCGTGATGGCGACAGCGAAGGCCTGCACCACGTTGCGCGCGCTTGGCACTGCGATCGGCCCGGGACGGTGGATCGCCGCGACGTTGCGCACAGCCTCGCCGGAGCTGAGAAAGGCGTGCGCCTTGTACAGTGAGTGCGCCACGATGTGCAGCAATGCCAGCGGGAACAGGGCCAAGCCGCATTGCATGATCATGAAGGCCATCTGCGCGATGGTCGACCATGCCAACGATGTCTTCACCGCAGGCTGGGTGAGCATAACCAGGCCGCCGAACAGTGCGGTAAACCCTCCGAGCATGACGAGGACAGCCATGACGCCCGGAGCAAGCAGCATCACATCCGCGAACCGGATCAAGAGAAACCCGCCCGCATTGATCACACCCGCATGCAACAGTGCCGATACGGGCGTGGGGGCCTCCATCACTTCGGTCAACCAGCCATGCACCGGGAATTGCGCCGATGCCAGCACGGCCGAAACGGCGATCAGCAGGGCCGCGATGATCGTCATCCAGTTGGCCTCGGCCATTGCAAGGATGGTCTCGATGTCTGCGGTCCCGGTTTCCGCGATCAGCAGGACGACAGCTCCTGCCAGTGCGAGTTCACTCAGCCGCGCCACTATGGCTTTCTTACGGGCCGCACGGCGCGCCGTGACGCGTTCGGGGTAGAACAGGAGCAGGCGGTTCAGAGACAGGCTTGTGAACGTCCATGCCGCGAAAAGCTGGAAGAGATTGCCGGACATGACAAGCAGCAGGACGGCGGCCAGCGTTGCAGCCATCCAGCTGGTAAAGGCACCCTGCCGGACCTCTCCATCCATGTAGGTCTTGGAATAGCGCAACACGAGCCAGCCGATAAAACTGACCAGCACCAGCATCACCGTGCTCACTGCGTCGAGCCTGACGGACAGGCCAAGGCCAGAGACCCCGATCAGCGGCGAGGTGCCGGGCCCTTGCACAACAAGCAGCGTTGCGGCCAGCGCAGCGATCACAAAGGCAACGAAGGCCGCCGCCTCGGTCAGTTTTGGAACGACTCCGGGGCGTTTGCCCGGATGGCGCGCCGCATAGAGTGCCGCAGCAAGCAGGACGATGGGACTGACAAGGGGCAACAAGAGATAAGCCATGAACAGAATCCTTCAGTTTTCGCGGCCAAGAAGCTTTCGCGAACAACTAGGGCAGTCGATCTGTCATGAAAAATTCATTGTTCTTACGTTATCGTTTTAATAAATAGAACGATATGCCGCTGAACTATCATCACCTCCGATATTTTTGGGCCGTTGCGCACGACGGAAACCTGACGCGCACAGCGCAGCGTCTGAATCTGTCACAGTCGGCCCTGTCGGTTCAGATCAAACAATTGGAAGAACGTCTTGGCCACGCGCTTTTCGAACGGCGTGGGCGGCAGCTTCATCTGACCGAGGCCGGACGCATTGCGCTGGACCACGCGGATGCGATTTTCTCGACCGGGCAGGAGCTTGTTGCGACCCTGACCGGCGCTGTCCAAAATCGCAAGGCGCTCCGCGTGGGGGCGCTCGCGACATTGTCTCGCAACTTCCAGATCGGCTTTCTGAGACCGATGCTGTCACGCATGGATGTTGAAGTGATCCTGCGCTCGGGCAGTCCGGCTGAATTGCTTGACGGCTTGGAAACGCTCAATCTCGACGTGGTGCTCATGAACCGCCCACCACCAAACGACAGCCTCACCCCCTACGAAACGCACCAGATCGGCGAGCAGGATGTCAGCATCGTCGGGACTCCTGAGCGGCTTGACCCAGATCGCCCGATCCGGGAACTTCTCGTTGAACAACCGTTTATCCTGCCGACGACGGACAGCAGCGTACGCACCGCTTTTGACGCCATGGCCAGCCGGTTTTCGGTGCGCCCGCAAATCGCCGCCGAAGTGGATGACATGGCCATGCTGCGCCTATTGGCCCGTGAGGATATCGGGCTGGCTCTTGTCGCCCCGATCGTCGTCAAAGACGAATTGGCTTCCGGTCGGCTCACCGAGGCCAAGGACCACCCTCGGATCAAGGAAACCTTTTTCGCCATTACGCTTCGGCGCCGGTTCCCAAATCCCTTGGTTCAGGATCTTCTCGAAAGGAGCACCGGGTCCGCACTTCTGGCTTGAATCTGCTGCAAGACAGTCACGCCCCAGCGCCCTTGGTGAATATTGTTGTCGGCATCTGCGGTCCCCTGATTTCAGAACCGCGCCGCACTGGTCATTTCCCAGAGCTGCCTTTCCCGCCTCCTCGTGGCACGAAAGCGCGACAGGTCGAGTTTGATCCGGACCTAAGCCGCGTCAGGAAACTTCTGAGCCCCTCGCGTCGGTGGGCCGCGGCGCTGGCACGTCTGGGCACCAGCGCCTCGGTCAGCCCACCGCCCCAGAGGGCATCGTCAAACCGCAACAGATCACTCTCGACTTGCAAGAAGTCCGCGATCTCATCGATGCCGAATGTCGCGCCGAAGACAAAGGCGTCCGCGCCGCTGCCGCCGGTCATGGTGTAATCGCCCACTTTGACGACGCCAGCCCCACCGGAATTGATGGTCGCAGTATCGTCTCCCGCAAGAGCAATGGCTTCGACATACTCGGTGCCGGTCACCAGAAATTTCTCCGCCGCATTGAGCCGAACGGAAGCCGTCCAAGCAGAGCCGAGAGTCACGTCGTGCAAGTCGCCGGAATGGGAGACAATGTATCTGATCTCGGTCGAAGTGAGATCGAAATTGGAATTTGCGCCGAGTTTCAGATACGCGATACGCTGACCGACCTCGCCCTCGGCCGATTTACGATGACTATTCTGGCGGCTCGTGTATCGAGGAATGCCTGTACCGAGAGGCGCTAAAGCGGAACGTCAAGAGGTATGGGCGCAGGTGAAGCCGCTTGGCAAAAAATCAAGCCGGGAGCGCTTGCCTTTGGGCAGGCAAAAAGCCCGCGTGTCGTGGGAAATCAACATTTTCCATGACAAGACACTTTGGCCAAGTGACCAACAGGACAGCGCATCCGGTGATCTTTTCACGCTTGATCGTCGCGGCGAGTGTTCCGATCGTTGCGGTCAGGTGCTTTTGACCGGGTTTCGACACTTCGACGGCGATATCGACCGATGCATCGCTTGGCAGACCTTTCCCGATCAGATCATGCGCAAGCCGTTCGGCATGACGCACTCCCATATAAAAGGCGGTCGTCGTGCCCGGCCCGGAATGGCGCGTGCTGTCGGGCGCCGGATCGCTTGCGCAGCCAGTTCCCGTGGCGAGGACAAGCACGTCAGCCACGTTGCGCTCTGTCAGGCTGCGGCCAAGCATGGCACCGGCGGCAGAGACAGCGGTGACACCGGGCACAAGCTCAACCGCGATGCCTGCCTCGTTGGCGGCGTCTATTTCTTCGGTTGCGCGCCCGAAAATGCCAGGATCGCCGGATTTCAGCCGGACGACGCGCTTGCCCTTGCAGGCTTCGGTGACGATCATGCGGTTGATGCGGTCTTGTGGCCAAGTATGCGCGCCCACGTGTTTACCGACAAAGACCCGTTCGGCGTCGGGCCGCGCCAGATCCAGCACCTCTTCATCCACGAGGCGATCGTAGAAGATCACATCGGCTTTTTGCAGCCGCTCGACCGCGCGCAGCGTCAGCAGATCCCGCGCGCCCGGGCCAGCGCCGACGAGGCAGATATGCCCAGTCGAAGCCGGCTTGGGCGGGGGGCTGGCTTTGATCCCAGCCCGGGCCGTACGGATGAACATCGGAAATGCTTTCATGAGAAGTCTCCTTTCAGGCGGCATGGCACGTATCGCGGTGGGTCCAGGCGCTTTGGGCTTGTCCGGCGGCGTCGGCCGCGCCAAGTGTATCGAGCGCCAGCCTTGCTGTGCCGATGACGATGTCGGTTTCAAAGCTGGTGGGACAGTTGCCGCGCAAGACATCCGGCAATCTCAAGTCATCGCCATTTGCCAAGCGTCGGGTTTCATCGCGGGTGGCGGGAAAGGTCTGCTCCCACGGCTGGCCATTGCGCAGGCCAAAGGCGGCGATATCCTTGGCTGGGTTGCGCTCGAACTCGCCGCCCGCGCCTTTGATGACGCTCAACGCATTCCAGCCCAGCAAGGCAGCGGCATCAACTTGCAGCAACCGGTATGAGGGGTGAAACACCCCCTGCACACTGGCCCGCGCACCCGCGGGGTTGAGCATCCGGCAGACGGTATTGACGCAGGACCGCAGACCAAGAACCTCGCGCAGGCTCAGGAGGCGAAACAGCCCCGGGTTCAGCGACTCCAGCGGCACATAGGCGATGCCATCGCGGTCCAGAAGCCCGGCCGCCGCGTCGGGGGTGTCGGCGACGGCGATGCCTGCCTCGGCAAGGCCGCGGCGCACCTGAGCGTCGGTCCCGTTCCAACCGTGCAACAGCACTCGATAACCGGATTGCGCCACCAGCCGGGCCGAGAGCAGGAACCAAGGCTGCCCGCGCGTGCGCCCGGCGGCATAGCTCGGCCAGTCCAGATCGACTTCGGGCATCTTCGGGCCTGCTTGCGCCGCTGCCTGAGCAAAACCCGCGATTTCCTCGGCGGTTTCGCCCTTCATGCGCAGCAACATCAGCAACGCACCAACCGCTTCGGGTGCCGCCGTGCCCGACAGCATGAGGTGCATGGCCACCTGTGCCTCGGACAGTGTGAGACTGCGGGAACGCCCCTGCCCCCGGCCCAGTATTCGGACATGCTCGGACAGGGTCATTCTGCGGCTTCCCTTGGGACGAGGCTGTGCAAAAGATCAGCAATTTCCGGACGGCACGAGCCGCAATTCGTCCCCGCACCGAGGATGTCACCGATGGCCTCCACGTTCAAAGCGCCCTGCGTCTCAACCGCCCTGATGATAGAGTTGACGCCGACACCAAAGCACGAACACAAGATCGGGCCGGGGTTGGGCACTTCGGCGCCCGGTCTGCCGGTGAGGATATCGGGGCTGGTGGTCCCGGGCAACGTGGCAAGGTAATCGCGCATAACCGCCACCGGTCTTGACGCGACGAACAAGGCGCCCTCAACGACACCGTCCTGTTGCAGGACGACCCGCGCCGTGCCGCGCGCCGCGTCGATGATCGTGGCGGCACAGGCATCCGGCGTGGAAAACAGTCTGCGGGCCTCGGCCTCCCAGTCTTCGACCGGCAGGACGCCCGCGAATTCCGCGCGATAGCCTTGGGCTGTGCGCGCCTGTGCCCAATAATCCGATTGCAACGCCATCTTGTTGACCGACACGGCAAAGCCGTACCACTTGGCGTCAAAGCGGCTGACTGCGACCACGCTGGCCTTGCTTTCCGGCTGCCCCGAGATCGGGTCCGTCTCGGCCGCCACAAGCGCGTCGATTCGCGCACAAGGGGCGGTTTCGCCGGTCCAGTGCATCGGCGCAAAGACTTGCCCGGGCTGCATCGCATCGGTGATGCGGGCGCGCAGGATGGCCCTTCCGGTCGGGCTTGTCACGCGCACCAGATCGGCTGCCCCGATCTCCAGTCTTTCGGCATCAACAGGGTGAAGTTCCACGAACGGTTCGGCCAGATGCGCCGACAGACGCGGCGAGAGCGCGGTGCGGGTCATTGTGTGCCACTGGTCGCGCAGACGTCCGGTATTGAGCCGGAACGGGTACCGGCGCCTCGTCTTTGATGCCGGGGGGCGCCACGCGACAGGAAGCAGCCGCGCCTTGCCATCGGTATGATAGAACGCCCCGTCGCCAAAGAACCGCCCTCCGCTGCGTGCCGCGTTGATCGGCCAGCGCTGCGGCTCGAACCTGGTGTAGGCGCTGTCGTCAAGGTCTTTCAGCCCGGAGATGTCGAAATCCCGCCCAAATTGCGCAGCCACTTCGGACAGGGCGGCGTATTCGCGAAAAATCTCAGCGGGGGTGCTGTAGTCAAAGGCATGGGCAAAACCCATGCGGCGCCCGACCTCGGCCAGAATGTCCCAATCGGGCCGCGCCTCGCCCGGCGCTGGCAGCACGCTGCGCTGGCGGCTGATGGTCCGGTCCGAGTTGGTCACCGTGCCGTCCTTTTCGGCCCACGCGGTCGCAGGCAGGAGAACGTCGGCAAGGCGCGCGGTGTCGGTCTGCGCGGTGATGTCACTGACAACCGTAAAGTCACAGCCGGCAATGGCATCGCGCACCCCATCGGCCTCGGGCATCGAAACGGCAGGGTTGGTGTGGATGATCCACAGCGCCTTGATCTTGCCTTCGCCAACCGCGCGGAACATGTCGACGGCCTTCAGTCCCGGGGCATCCGGCACATGCGGGGCCTCCCAGAATGTGCGCACGGCGCTGCGATGGTCGGCGTTTTCCAGATCAAGGTGACAGGCCAGCATGTTGGCCAGCCCGCCCACCTCGCGCCCGCCCATGGCGTTGGGTTGGCCTGTGACGGACAGCGGCCCCATGCCCTGCTTGCCGATCCTGCCCGTCGCCACATGGCAGTTCAGGATCGCGTTGACCTTGTCACTTCCGGAGGTGGATTGGTTCACGCCCTGCGAATAGATCGTCACCACCCGCTCGGTGCGCATCCACAAATCGCAAAACGCCGAAATCTCGGCTTCGGTCAGCCCCGTTTCGGCGCTGTTGTCATTTTGCGCTGCCTGAAGTGCCTCGTCGAAGCCGTGCGTGTTCCGCAGGTATTCGGCGTCCAGCGCTCCGCCTTTGTAAAGCGTTGCAAACAGTCGGTTGAACAGCGCGACATCCGATCCGGGCTGAAGCGCGAGGTGCATGTCGGCGCGGTCGCAGCTGGCCGTGCGGCGCGGATCGATCACGACGATCCGCGTGCCACGCGCCTTTCGGGCGGCAAGAACACGTTGATACAGGACCGGATGGCACCATGCCAGGTTCGAGCCGACAAGCACCACAAGATCAGCCTCGTCAAGATCCTCATAGGTGCCCGGAACTGTGTCCGTGCCAAAGGCGCGTTTGTGCCCGGCGACGCTGGACGCCATGCAGAGCCGCGAATTGGTGTCGATATTGGCGGACCCGATAAAGCCCTTCATCAGCTTGTTGGCGACGTAGTAATCCTCGGTCAGCATCTGGCCGGAAACATAAAAGGCGACGCTGTCCGGCCCGTGCTGTGCGATCGTGTCGCTGAACCGGTCCGCGACGCCTTGCAGCGCTTCGCCCCAGTCTGTCTCGCGCCCGTCTACGCGCGGGGCAAGCAGCCGCTCTTCCAAGCCGACGGTCTCTCCCAAGGCCGTGCCTTTGGAGCATAGACGCCCGAAATTGGCCGGGTGATCGGGGTCGCCGCGCACCTCCAGACCGCCGGCAGCATCCGCGCGCAGAAGCACGCCGCAGCCGACCCCGCAATATGGGCAGGTCGAGCGTGTCCAGGGGCCGTCCATCACGCGGCACTCCGGCCCGACAGGCCCGCCCCGTCGATCAGCACGCGGCCCGCCTGAACGCGCAAAGCGTAGGTTGCGATCTGGCCATCTTCGCCCCGTGCCTGTCCGGTGTTGAGATCAAACACCCAGTTGTGCAGTGGGCAGGTGACGGACTGGCCATGCACGATCCCTTCGGACAGCGGACCGCCCTTGTGCGGGCAGCTGTCTGCGGCGGCAAAAACTTCGTCCTCATCCGTGCGGAAGACGGCGATACAGCCCATGGCGGTTTTCAGTTTGCGCGCCCCGCGCAGGGGAATGTCCTCGATGGCACAAATGTCGATCCAGCTCATTCGGCGGCCTCCAATGTCAGATCAGCCAGCGGCTGGAAGGCTTGCGCCTTTTTCGCGTGCTCGGCCCATGGGTCTTTGCGATAGATCGACTGGCTGAGTTCGAAGGCTTCGATCAACCGGGCCCGTTCGTCCGCGTCGGCAAGACGGTCCTTGACCCAGTCCAGCCCAACCTTGGCGACCCATTTGTAGGGCCTGTCCAGATACTTGGCGTTCTCGCGGTACAGCTGGACAAACGCCGTGGTCCATTCGATCGCCTCATCCTCGGTGGTCACGTCCACCAGACGCTCGGTTTCCTTCAGGTCCATGCCAGCGGCCCCCGCGACACCCACCTGATAACCGCTGTCGACGCAGATGATGCCGACATCCTTGCAGGTCGCCTCGGCGCAATTGCGCGGGCAGCCCGAGACCGCCAGCTTGACCTTGTGCGGCGTCCAGCTGCCCCAAAGGATCTGTTCCAGCTTGATCCCCAGCCCTGTGCTGTCCTGTGTGCCAAAGCGGCAATGATCGGTGCCGACACAGGTTTTGACCGTGCGCAGGCCCTTGGAATAGGCATGGCCTGACACCAGCCCGGCGCGATTCAAATCGGCCCAGATATGCGGCAGATCCTCGCATTTGACGCCAAGCAGGTCGATGCGCTGACCGCCGGTCACCTTGACGGTCGGAACGTTGTATTTGTCGGCGGCATCGGCGATGGCGCGCAATTCGGCCGGGTTTGTGATGCCGCCCCACATGCGCGGCACAACGGAAAACGTGCCGTCCTTCTGGATGTTTGCGTGCTTGCGTTCGTTGACGAAGCGGCTTTGCGGGTCGTCCCGATATTCCAGCGGCCAATCCGCCAGCAAATAGAAATTCACCGCGGGGCGGCAGACATGACAGCCGTTGGGGGTTTTCCACCCCAGTTCCTGCCAGACGGCGTTCTGGGATTTGAGTTCTTGCGACTTGATCAGACGGCGCACATCCTCATGGGTCAGTTCACAACAGCCGCAAATGGGCTGCGCTGTGGGCATCTGGAACGCATCACCCAGCGTGACCTGCAAGAGCTGTTCAACCAACCCGGTGCAGGTGCCGCAGGACGCGCTGGCCTTGGTCTGTGCCCGGACGGCGCCAAGATCGGTCGCGCCGCCAGCGATGGCCTCAACGATGGTGCTTTTGCAAATGCCGTTGCAGCCGCAAACCTCCGCCTCAGGCGGCAATGCTGCAACGGCTGAGAGAGGGTCCGCTGAGGCACCTCCCTGAAAACCCGGGCCGAAGATCAGCGTCTCGCGCATCTCATCGATGTCGGTGCCGTCCTTGATCAGGCCGAAGAACCAGTTGCCGTCAGCTGTATCGCCATACATCACCGCTCCGACCAGCCGGTCGCCCTCGATCACCAGCCGCTTGTAGACGCCGCGCGACGGATCGCGGAAAACGATGTCCTCGCGCCCCTCTGCCTCGGCAAAATCGCCTGCGCTGAACAGATCGCAACCGGTGACTTTCAGCTTGGTGGCTGTGTCCTTCGCGACAAAGGCATCGGCCTCACCCAGCAGGGTTCTGGCCAGCACCTTGGCTTGATCGTAAAGCGGTGCCACCAGCCCGAAAAGCTGGCCATCGAATTCGAGGCATTCGCCTACGGCGAAGATATCCGGGTCGCTGGTCTGCAGCTGCGCGCCCACTTCGATCCCGCGGGCGACGTCCAGCCCGGCATCGGTGGCCAGCCGTGTTTCCGGGCGAATGCCCACCGCCATGACGACGAGGTCCGCCCCCAGCGTTTCGTCGCCTTCCAGCAACACCGCTTCGACCCTGTCTTGGCCAAGGATCGCCTTGGTCGAGGCTTGCGTCTTGATCGTGATGCCGCGCTTTTCAAGATCGCGTCGCAGCAGGTAGCCAGCGGCCTCGTCGAGCTGCCGTTCCATCAAATGACCCATCAGGTGCAGCACGGTGACCTCCATGCCGCGTTCGGCCAGACCGGCCGCCGCTTCAAGGCCCAGCAGACCACCGCCGATCACCACGGCCTTGCCACCTTTTCCAGCGGCTTCGATCATCGCGTTGGTGTCATCCAGATCGCGGTAGGTGATCACGCCAGGCAGATCCTTGCCGGGGACCGGGATGATAAATGGGGCAGA
This sequence comes from Pacificoceanicola algae, assembly GCF_049341065.1. NCBI lineage: Bacteria > Pseudomonadati > Pseudomonadota > Alphaproteobacteria > Rhodobacterales > Roseobacteraceae > Pacificoceanicola > Pacificoceanicola algae. The sequence goes on from NZ_JBMPIX010000002.1 coordinate 444,865, forward strand.
TCCGGTGGCGATCACCAGCTTGTCGTAGGGAACCGGCCCGTTCTGGCCTTCGACCATCTTTTTGTCCCGGTCGATGCGCACCACATGTTCACCAAAACGGCAGGTGACACCGTGTTCGGCGTACCAGCTGTCGTCGTGGGTGACGATGTCCTCATAGGTCTTTTCCCCGGACAGCACCGGCGACAGCATGATGCGATTGTAGTTGCCGCGCGGTTCAGCGTTGAACAGCGTGATGTGATAGGCGTCCGGCGCCGTCTCGACCAGGTGTTCGATCACCCGGCCCGAAGCCATGCCGGCCCCGATAATGACAAGTCTCTGCGTCATGGTCTTACTCCGCTGCCAGTGGCTTTGGGGGCGTGGGGCGTGTTTTGGGTGTCGCCCCGTGTTCGTATTCTTCCAGGAAATCGAGGACTTCCTGGCGGTAGGCATAGTAATCGGGATGCTCCAGCAGCGCCTTGCGGGTGCGGGGGCGGGGCAGATCGACCTTGGTGATCTTGCCGATTGTGGCTTGCGGGCCGTTGGTCATCATCACCACGCGGTCGGCCAGCAGGATCGCCTCGTCCACGTCATGGGTGACGCAGATCGCGGTAACCTTTGTGCGCGACCAGACCTCCATCAGGACTTCCTGCAATTCCCAGCGCGTCAGGCTGTCGAGCATGCCAAAAGGCTCATCAAGCAGCAGCAGCTTGGGCGATAACGCAAAAGCCCGCGCGATCCCGACGCGCTGCTGCATGCCGTTCGACATATCGCAGGCGGGCTTGTTCATGGCGTCGGCCAGCCCGACCCGTTCGAGGTAGTAGTCCACCACGTCCTGCCGCTCGGCCTGACTGGCCTTGGGATAGACCTTGTCCACACCGATGGCGCAGTTCTCGCGGGCGGACAGCCACGGAAACAGGTTGGGCGACTGAAAGACCACGGCGCGTTCAGGATCGGCCCCTTGCACGTGGCGCCCGTCCAGCTTGATCGCGCCCTTGGAGATCGCGTTCAGCCCAGCCGCCATGGTCAGTACGGTGGATTTACCACATCCCGAATGGCCGATCAGCGAGATGAATTCGCCACGGTCGACCTTGAGATCGAAATCCTCGACCACGGTCAGCGGCCCCTTGGGGGTGGGATAGATTTTGTGCAACTGCGAAAAGTCGAGAAAGCGGTCGTCGATAAGCCCTTGCTGCGCTTCCTTCACGGCGGCGGGGACGCCGTGGATCGGGGTCACTTGCGGCAGCGTGCGGCTGCCTTCGACGCGCGCCTCGATGCCCACATCCATCAGGTATTTGGTGACATCCGCGCGCAGCCGTTTGAAAGCGTCATTGCTGTTCATCTCCATCCGGTCGCGCGGGCGCGGGATCGTGACCTTGAACTCCTGCCCTAGTGTGCCATCTGGGTTCAGCGCGATGATCCGGTCGGCGAGGATGATCGCCTCGTCCACATCGTTGGTGATCAGAACGCAGGTTTTCTTGTCCGCGTCCCAGATATGTTCGATCTCGTCAGCGAGGTTGGCGCGGGTCAGCGCATCCAGCGCCGAAAGCGGCTCGTCCAGCAGCAGCACTTCGGGGTTCATGGCCAGCGCACGGGCGACGTTCACCCGCTGGCGCATCCCCCCCGACAGCTCGGCCGGGCGACGGGTGGCGGCGTGGCTCAGCCCCACCATGTCCACGTAATGCGCAACCTTCTCGGACTTGTCGGTTTTGGACAGGCCGGGAAACACCGTATCGACCGCCAGCGCGACATTGCCGTTCACCGTCAGCCAAGGCATCAGGCTGTAACTTTGAAAGATCACGCCGCGTTCAGGGCCGGGTCCGGTGACAGGCGCCCCCTTGAAGGTGACACGCCCCTTGGTCGGGCTTTCAAGCCCGGCCATCAGGTTGATCAGCGTGGTCTTGCCGGTGCCCGAAAAGCCCAGCAGGACCAGAAACTCGCCCTCCTGCACATCAAGGTCGATGTCTTTCAAAACGTGGCTGGCGTGCAGGCCGGTGCCAAAGCTCTGGCTCACGTTTTCCAGTTTGAGAATGCTCATGCCGCTCACCGATTATTCGTGAAGGTAAAGAGCGATTGCAGGGCATACATCACGCGGTCCAGAAGGAAGCCGATGATGCCGATGGTCAGCACCGCCACCATGATCTTGGCGAGCGAGGACGAAGAGCCGTTCTGAAACTCGTCCCAGACGAATTTGCCAAGCCCGGGGTTCTGCGCCAGCATCTCGGCGGCGATCAACACCATCCAGCCGACCCCAAGCGACAGGCGCAGCCCGGTGAAGATCAGCGGCAAGGCGGATGGCAGGACCAGCTTGGTGATCTTGGTCCGGGTGTTCATCTTGAGCACCTTGGAGACGTTGATCAGATCCTTGTCGATCGAGGCGACGCCGAGGGACGTATTGATCAGCGTGGGCCACAGCGAACAAAGGGTTACGGTCACCGCCGAGATCACAAAGCTTTTGGGAAACAGCCCGTCGTTCGAAGTCGCCAGCGCCGAGACGATCATCGTCACGATCGGCAGCCAGGCCAGCGGCGAGACTGGTTTGAAGATCTGGATCAGCGGGTTCAGCGCGGCATTTGCGGTGGGCGACAGGCCCGCCGCGATGCCAAGCGGCACGGCGACAACGGTGGCGATCACGAAGCCGAAGAACACCGTCTGGATCGATGTCCAGATTTGCTGGTAATAGGTCGGAGCACCGGTATAGGCGCGCTCCATCGGTTCCTTGCCCTGTGCAACGCGACGTTCATTGAGCTGCGCGACCTTGGCGTCGAACTCAGCCTTGCTTTGCGCCTTGTCCTGCGCGTCCTGATGCAGATTGAGCGCCTCTTCCCAAACCTGACCGGGCCCCGGAACGGCCCCGAGCGAGGTCTGCACCTTGGGGGCCAAAACGCCCCACAACAGCAGAAAGGCGCAGATCGCCAGGATCGGCACGGCCAGAAGCCGCCATATCTCTTTCATCTGCGCCTTTGGATTGTCACCGGCGACGGCCCTGAGGATCGGCGTCAACCAACTCAGCCCAAGAACCTGGAACCATTTGTCAGCGGCGTTGATGCGGGTGAACAGCCGTGCGCGCCGCGCTTCGCGGTCGGCCGTTTCGGAAAAATTGGGATCGACGGTTGTCATGGGGCTGGTCCTTTTCGGATCACATGGGAGTGGAAGCTGCGATCTTGGACGGGCGCCTGATCGGGGGGCGCCCGTCCAACAGGCGCTTAGCCTTCGACCTCGGTTCCGACGACCCGCTGCGCGCCTTTCAGGCCAATCGGCAGGCTTTCAAGATAGGCGTTGGGCGCGCGGCCATCGTAGGGAATGCCGTCGATGATATCGGCTGCTGGCGTCGGCTCTTTGTAGCCGTCGCTGTCCCATGGGAAGTCTGTCTCGTTGGCCAGCCCTTCATCGACCAGCAGTCGCGCCGCCTCGAGGTAGATCCCGGGCTTGTAGACGCTGCGCGCCACTTCGTCATACCAGCCGTCGGTCTTTGGTTCGGCGATTTGGCCCCAGCGGCGCATTTGCGTCAGGTACCAGATGGCATCCGAATAGAAGGGATACGTCGCGTTGTGGCGGAAAAAGACGTTGAAATCGGGAATGTCGCGCTTGTCGCCTTTTTCAAACTCGAAGAAACCGGTCATCGAGTTGGCGATCACTTCTTGATCCGCACCGACATACTCGGGACGGCTCAGGATCTCGACGGCTTCGGGACGATTTTCGTTGTCGTTTTCATCCAGCCAGATGGCCGCGCGGATCAGCGCCTTGGTCACGGCCAGCGTGGTGTTGGGGTATTGCTCGGCAAATTCGGCGGTGATGCCGAACACCTTTTCGGGGTTGTTCTTCCACAGTTGGTAGTCGGTGATCACTGGCACGCCAATGCCCTTGAATACTGCCTGTTGGTTCCATGGCTCGCCCACGCAATAGCCGTTGATTGTCCCGGCTTCGAGCGTCGCGGGCATTTGCGGCGGCGGCGTCACGCTGAGGAAGACATCGGCGTCGATCTGGCCGCTGACGTTTTCCGGGCTGTAATATCCGGGGTTCAAACCACCCGCCGCCAGCCAATAGCGCAGCTCGTAATTGTGGGTCGAAACAGGGAAAACCATGCCCATGTTGAAGGGCTTGCCCTCGGCTCTGAATTCTTCGACGACAGGTGCCAGCGCCGCGGCCGAAATCGGATGTTGCGGGCGTCCATCGTCCATCTTGGGAATATGCGGCAGCATCCTTTCCCAAACCTCGTTGGACACGGTGATCCCATTGCCATTCAGGTCCATCGAGAAGGGCGTGATGATATGCGCCTCGGTCCCGAACCCGATCGTCGCGGCCAGCGGTTGACCGGCCAGCATATGCGCACCGTCCAGTTGGCCGCCGATCACACCGTCCAGCAGCACCTTCCAGTTGGCCTGCGCCTCAAGGGTAACGAACAGCCCTTCGTCAAGGAAATAACCATTTTCATAGGCCACGGCGAGCGGAGCCATGTCGGTCAGTTTGATAAACCCGAAGGTCAACTCGTCCTTTTCAAGGTCAAGCAACTCAGCAAAGGCGGGGCTGACCAAGGCGGTTGTGGCAGTCAGGCCAAGAAGGAATTTTTTCATCGTCTGTCCTTTCGATGCGCCCGAACCGGGGAGGAAGCAGCAGGGCGAGAAACGCAAAAAGGCCGATCACTGACCACCGAGGATATCGGCGGAAAGCGAGCGGCCTTGCTCAGGATTTCCCTGTCAGTGGGAAGGAATTCGGTTCGACCTACGCCATTGCAAGTCGATGCACCTAGTATGCCGCAACGCAGCGTCGCGAGGCAAAAGAAAATGCTTCAGTGCAGAAAACAACCTTTGGTCGCGCACGGGTCTGCCTAGAAAATGATCACTCGTCAGGCGATGGATCAAAAACTTGGCCGTCGAAAAACGAATCCGACAACAACGTCAGTTCTCCATGTGCGGAAGCAACCGGCGCGGAATGACGAATCGAGCCCTCGACCTTTTCAGAGGCGCCGGGAAAATCGCAGCCAGTCACAGAAAGGTGTCTGCGGTATAGATCCGAGCGAAACACATGCGCGACGTGATCTTGGGCGTTGGCTCCATGTGCATCAGCCAGACGGCTGGCAATCCATTTTGCCTGACTGCGCCATGGGAAGGTCGCGGCGCCGTCGTGGAATTCGACAAACTGGGGAACATGGCGTTGCTCCCCCCGGCTGGAGACCGTGAGGTTCCCCGACAGGGCGCGGTCGATCAGCTCGGGCGAGACATCAAGATAGGTTTTGCGAGACAAAAGCTCACCCGCGGCGGTCCGGCTTTCCGACCGGCACAGCCAGCGTCCGGCCTGCCAGACGGCGCGCATAAGCCGTCCCAGAAGATCCGGTTCGGTTTCGGCCCAGTCAGTCCGCACTGCGAGCACTTTCTCAGGGGCGAATTCCCAGATCGCCTTTCCCGGCAGCAAAAGCGCCCCGGATCCCTGATCAACCGCCACCGATCCCCATGGCTCCCCGACGCAAAACGCGTCGATATCCCCTGCCGCCAAAGCCTTTGCCATCAAGGGCGGCGGAACCGTTCTGATCTCGATCCCGTCAACGCCCAATGCGGTATGTGCGCCCCAGTAGCGCAAAAGTTCGACATGCATGGAAAACGGGAAGGGAACGCCAAAAGTCAGCGGTTCCGAGCAGACCTGCGCCAAAGCCTCTGCTGCGGCACCGGGATCGGTGAAATCGAACCCGTAACCGATGGACCGCAGCCGCGCTTCAAGCTCGGCGCCTACACCAATGACGTTGCCATTCACCGAGAGGACCGAAACCGCCGAGATTGGCGTGGTGACGCCGCCAAGGCCCATTGCCATGGCGACAGGCACCGGCGACAGAAGGTGCGCCGCATCGACCCGGCCGAAGGCCAGCATGTCCCGCACCGAAGACCAGGACGGGGCAGCGATCAGTTCAAGCGCAATGCCCTCTGCTTCGGCAAAGCCCATTTCCTGCGCAATGATCAGCGGCGCTGCATCGACAAGCGGCATGTAAGCAACCGGTAGGGTAACCGTCTTCATCCCAACAGCCTCGATGCGGTGACGAGCGCCTCGGCGACATCCGCGACCCTGCGGCCCTGATCCATCGCCGTCTTGCGCAGCAGCGCATAGGCCGCGTCCTCGTTGATCCCCTTGGCTTTCATCAGTAGGCCCTTGGCGCGGTCGATGACCTTGCGCTCTTCCAGAGCGCGCCGGGTTTCCGCCAGTTCGGTGCGCATCTGGCGCACCATGCTGAACCGGGCAATTGCCGTATCCATGATCGGCTTGATCCGCTCCGGGGACAGCCCGTCGACGACATAGGCCGAAACGCCTGCTTCAATCGCAGTCTGCGCGAACCCTCCGGCAGCGCCGGAAACGAACATCGCGACAGGCCGCTCCAACGGACCGGAGGCAAGGGTCAGCTCTTCCATCATGTCGCGCGTCGGATTGTCGATGTCGATCAGCACGATGTCGGGCGCTTGGGCTGCGATCTTTCGCGCCAGGCCAATGTAGTTTCCGATCACGAATACATCGCATTCGCCGGTCTCTTTCAGAGCATCGACGATCCCGATCGCCCGGTCGCGATCTTCTTCCACTACAACGACTGTCAGCCGATCTTTCATGAGGTTTGACTGTACCCCGGAAATCAAATGCGCAATGGAGCGACCCGCATTTTCTGATTGTAGCTGCAAGACTGCAGGCTTGATCCAGCCCGCCGCCTAAAAATTGAGCATACGGTGGGCCTGTTCTAAGGAAAGTCTTCTGCCCTTCCACGATTTCATCGACCTCGCGTAGCCATTGGCCACCAGCCCCCGACTTTGCCGCCTTTGCCGCAAGGCTACACAGCCGATACTTCGGCCCGCAACGCGGGTCGGCCAACCGCATGCCGCAAAGTGTGTCCAAAAGTGCCCAGTCGGACTGCCAAGCCGTATTATGCTACTAGGTTGTGGTTTCGAGATGACCGGGTTTCTATGCTCGGCAGTGCGCAAACGGTGCATCGCGGTGGCCGCCGCATCGAAGGTCCGCACGGCGATTTGAAACGCCCCTTGTGGACGGACTCGCCGGATGCTCATGCGTCGTTCCACCGGCTTTGTATTCTCAGGTAGGAAATCGCAAATCTGTTTTGCGATGTCATCCAATTCTTGCAAAGCTTGGCGCAACAACTGGAGGTCATCGACATGGTCATGCAACAACGCGATTGGGTTCCCGCGCAAAGTGAAACCCTGGTGCAAAAGATCGCCAGCCAGGTCGCGGGGCAGTCCTCTGAGGCGTTGATCCGCCGGATCCAATCGCTTGCTGACCGCAATCGCGAGATCCACGAGAGGGAATGCTTCAATCTCAACCCGGCCACAAACGTGATGAACCCGAAGGCCGAGGCGTTGCTTGCGTCGGGCATCGGGTCGCGGCCGTCGCTGGGCTATCCCGGTGACAAGTATGAGATGGGGCTGGAGGCGATCGAGGAAATCGAGATCATCGCCGCCGAACTCTGCGCCGAGGTCTTCGACGCAAGGTTTGCGGAAATCCGAGTGCCCTCTGGCGCGTTGGCAAACCTTTATGGCTTCATGGCCACATGCAAGTCGGGCGATACGATCATCGCGCCTCCGGCATCTATTGGCGGACATGTGACCCACCATGCGGCGGGATGCGCGGGCCTCTTCGGCCTGAGAACGCTGAGCGCCCCGGTGCATGCCGATGGCTACACCATAGATCTGGACGGCTTGCGCCAGCTTGCCCTCAAGGAGCGCCCGAAACTGATCACCATCGGCGGTAGTCTTAACCTGTTCGAGCATCCCGTCGCCGCAATCCGGTCAATCGCCGACGAGATTGGCACCAAGGTGATGTTCGATGCGGCGCACCAGTGCGGGATCATCGCCGGCAAGGCTTGGTCCAATCCGCTGACCGAGGGAGCGCATTTCATGACGATGAGCACGTACAAGAGCCTCGGCGGCCCGGCAGGCGGCCTGATCGTCACAAATGATGCCGACATGGCGCGGGCGCTCGACACCATTGCATTTCCCGGAATGACGGCGAATTTCGACGCCGCCAAATCCGCCGCCCTTGCCGTGACGATGCTGGACTGGCGCGACTTCGGCAAAGATTACGCTGCCGAGATGATCCGGATGGCCCGCACGCTGGCCGAAGCTCTGGACGCAAGGGGCGTGCCGGTGTTCTCCGGGTCCCGAGGGTTCACGACCTCGCATCAATTCGCCATACCGGCAGCGCAATGGGGCGGTGGTCAGGCCGCGTCCCGCCTGCTGCGCAAGGCCGGTTTCCTTGCCTGTGGCATCGGTCTGCCGATTGTGGAGGTAGACGGAGACATGAATGGCCTGCGCCTCGGCACGCCCGAACTCGTCCGCTGGGGAATGACATCGGGCGACGCGGACAGGCTCGCGGCTCTGATAAAGAGCGGCTTGGCGGGCGAGGATGTTGCGTCACAGGTTGCGGAGTGGCGGCAGAGTTTCTCGCAGCTGTGTTTCATGCACTGAGGGTTGAAGGGGGCGTATCTGCAGTGCGCCTGCTGACGCTGGCCCCGTTTCGAACCGTCCGGGGCAAGAAGGCTTTGCACACAAGTGGGTAAAGCCGTTGGTGGCCCCTGCCCGCCTGGAACATACTGATCGGCCCGGGCAGCGCTGCCTTTGCTGTTTGCGCCCGACCGACTGCTGCGGCGACGTCAGGCAAACCCTCCAGAGTCGTTTCCTGCATCCGGATTTCGCAGTCATCCGCACGCTTTGCCGGGAACTCGGTCAGTGTCGATCCATCGAGGAGAGACAGCCATGACCGTCCATGCATTGAAGCTCCGTACCGGTGGTCGTTCCGCCCGCCCTACCTGCGCGTCCTTGACGACGTGCAGCGCAATCCGACGCTGGAAGACCTCGCGATGTTCCACATGCTGACTCGATGAAATCCGGACCTATGCCGGGCGCGCACTATATCTGGCATCCCGCTGGCTGGAACGAGGCGTGGATGCGCTGTTCGGTCGCCAAGTTCATCGTCGGCGCAGAACAATGCGCGATGGCGTGCCACTTGGCCAAGGGGCCGCAGTGGGAGGGCTTCGACAAGGCACTGGCGAGCGTCTTGGATATCGGTCCCGGCGGCCAATATCTTGCCCAGCCGCATTCGCAGGAAAACTTCCAGACCGCCTATTTCATGCCGGAGATGTTCGACAATAATTTAATCGAGCAATGGGTCGCGTAGGGCTCAGAAAAAATCACCCAAAATGCGCCAGAGCATACCCGCAAGCCGTTGGCTGACTACGAGGAACCCAAAACGGACGAGGCCAGGACCCAGGCGCTGCTGGACGACATCGCCCGGCGCGAGCGGGAAATTCCTGCGGCGGATGCCCTGAACCAAGACTGCTGAGCGCCCGGTTTTAGCCCAGCCCTTGCGCGGGGGATCAGAGAAAATCGCCCCCTGCCGACTCCTATTCAGTCCCAGACAGGTTTAGTCTTTCGTTGACGGACGGGTGGTTGTGTCATGCCCACCGGTGCCCGACGCGCCCCATGTATCGGACAGGCGATACCCTTCCGGCCATGGGTCGGTGGGGTCAAGCATGTGCTGGTGGATGCCGGTGATCCATCCCCGGCCCGAAACCTCGGGCAAGATCGCGAGGCGCCCGCCGACGTGCGTCTGACCCAAGATCCGCCCCGTGAAGGTTGACCCGATCACAGAGCGCGCTGTCAGCCGTTCGCCCACCTGCATCGCGTTTCGCTCATGCAGGACGGCCATGCGCGCCGACAGGGCTGTGCCGGTGGGCGAACGGTCCACCTTGCCCGGCTGAATCGCCACTGCCGTGCGCGTTTCCAGCCCCTCGGGCCCTTCGGTCAACGGACCGGCGAAGAGGCAAAACGAGATATGCCGCCAATCAGGGTTTTCGGGATGCTCAAAGCCGATCTGCTGGTTCGCCGCATTCGTGATCTGCACTCCCAACCGGGCGATGACATGCGCTTCTTCAGCGATCAGCGAAAAGCCCAGTGCGGCCGCATCGACGATCACGAAGCTGTCGCCACCATAGGCGGTGTCGACCGTCAGCCTCCCCAGCCCGTCGACCTGAAGCGGCACATCCAGCTGCGCGGCGAAGGAGGGCAGGTTGCGGACATTTATGCCCTCTGCCTTGCCGTCACGACAGTCAGCGCGCACCCGCACCAAGCCACCCGGCGCTTCGAGCACAAGATGCGTTTCAGGCTCGGTCATGGGCACAATCCCGGCGTCCAGCAGCACCGTCGACACGCAGATCGCGTTCGAGCCCGACATGGGTGGCGTGTCCTCTGGCTCCATGATGATAAAAGCAGCCTGCGCCTCTGGGTGCTTCGGGGGCACCAGCAGATTGACGTGCCGAAAGACACCGCCACGAGGTTCGTTCAGAACGAAGTTGCGCAATGTCTGATCCCGGGCAATCCAGCGGCTCTGTTCCCAAAGCGTGTCTCCGGGCGGCGGCAGAACACCTCCGACGATGACGTCGCCAACCTCGCCCTCGGCATGGGCGGAAATCACATGGATGGTCTTGATGCTACGCATGGTGGTCTTCCTGTCTGTCGAGGCTATCCTATTCGTCGCGCGCGCGCCATTCCCTGGCCCTCAACAATGCGTTGGCACCGATATGAAGGAAAGGCTGTGGCGGCAGGCGCTTTGGCCGTGCCTCGCCCTGGAAATGCTGGGTGATGATGCTGGTCTCGCCGCAGGCCAATTCGGCCGCTGCGAGCCCGGTCAGCGTGCCGCGCACCGTACCAAGGCCTTTTTGCACGCAGGCGGACCACAGGTCCTCATACAGTTGCCGCGTGACCGAGACACCGTTGCGCGCCAAACACAGATGCCCGGCCCAAGCTGAATCCATGCCCGATCCAGCAAGCTGGGGAAAGCGCTGGTCGAACTTGCGCCGCATGGTGCGCGATGCGCGCGCCAGGGCGCCGTGTTGCGGGCGCGTGTCGAGGCGCAGCGTGGCACAGGTGCGGACCACGATGCGGTTGCCCCCCTGCCCCGTGTCGATCCGGCGCACCGTGGTACCCATCGGGTCCGAGGGCGTTATGCCCCAGCGCGATTGCCCGCCCAGACGCGCCAGAGTTTCCCCGCCCAATTCAGGTGTCATGACGGCATAGAGAAGCAGTTGCATCAACCGCGCGTGCTCAAACCCGAAGCTTTTAAGATGGCGATTTACCGTCAGGATCACATGCGGCGCCGTCACGTTCCGACGCGGGGTTGCCACCTGCCAGTCAGGGCCAGCGCGCTCGATCGCGGTGGCGGGCGAACCCTCAAAGGCATAACCGCCCTCGGCCTGCAGGCCAGCAGCCAGCCCCCGGATATAGCCCGCCGGTTGCAACATGACCGTCCCCGGCGAAATGAGCCCGGAGCGATAGTGCCGCGCCCCCGTCACCTCGAACATAGCCTTCTCGTCAAGCACCTCGCAACGCTCGCCCAGTGCCTCGAGGTGGCGGGCGTAGGCGACGTTGTGATCTTGCGCTGCAGCGCTCACCGCGCCGTTCAACTTGCCGCCCGGGTCAAAGAAATTGCGGTCGTTGTCGTAGTGTTCGACCGCCTCTGCTGCAAAACCTATGGCCCGCCGATTCAGCGCGATCATGGTCCGGTCGTCGCCTGCGCCCGCGTAGTACTCGGACTGAAGGTCGTGCGGCAGGTCGATCATGAAGCCCGAGTTGCGCCCCGACGCGCCCGCCGCGATGCGCCCGGCGTCCAGCACCACGATCCGCGCGCCGGGTTGCAGTTGCCTCAGCCGCAGCGCTGCCATCAGCCCGGCAGGACATGCGCCGCAGGTTGCGGTTCAAGGATCGCATTCCAGCCCGTCGGCCCCAATTGAACCGGCAGGCGTCTGGCCCGATAAGCGATCAATCCACGGCCTCGTCGCAGGCCAAGGGAGGCACGCTCAATTCCCGCGCTCCGCCTGAATCTCGGCAATCGTCCGTGTCAAGACGTGCACCACATCTTCAAATGCGCGCATTTCGTCCCCGTTCAGCCCTTCAAGCGGCGGGCGCACCACGGAACAGTCAATTCCGTTCATCGTCACGCCATGCTTGATCGTCTGGACAAACTTGTCGCCCTGTTCCAGCACGCGCATCAACGGCATCATGGCGGACATGATGCAGCGGCCATTGGCAAAGTTCCCCTCAACCACGCAAGCGTTGTAGAACGCAACATGTTCAGCGGGCAGAAAGTTCGACCCACCGCAGACCCAAAAGGGCGCCCCCCAGGCAAAGAACTTCAGCGCCTGATCGTTCATGCCGCAGCCCAACTGAATGTGCGGGTCATTGTAGAGCATGATCGACAGGTCGGCAGCCTTGTCGATGGCCAGCGCATTCAGTGCGTTTTCGCGGTCCATCGGCACCGAACACGGCGGTGAGGCCAGCAGTATCGCGTCAGCGCCCATGTCGCGCGCCGCAGTGGCCAAGTCGTTTGATTCGCTGGTCAGCATCGCAGCCGTCCCAATCACCACAGGCACGCGGCCTTTAACCTTCTTCATGGTAAAGCACGCGATCTCGATCCGTTCAGCAACGGTCTGGGCGTAGTTTTCGCCCGTGGACCCGCCAGAAATCAGGCCATGCGCCCTTGCGAAATCAGCCCGTTAATGACCTCCCCGAGCGCCTCCCAAGACACGGAAAGATCACCGTGAAAGGGCATGACGACAGGTGTGTAGATGCCATCAAAGCGGAAGCGTGGAGTCGTGTCTGTCTCATCCCGTTGTTGTTCGCTTCACGGATCGACATGCGCAATCCGCATGTGGCACGGGCCATCAAGATCATGCGCGACGGGCTGGTAACCCCGATCTCTCCCATCGTCATTGCCGAGGAACTGGGCATTTCGGTCCGACAGCTGGAACGACTCTTTGGGCACTATTTCAACACCAGCCCCAAGCGGTATTACATGGAACTGCGCAGGGACCACGCTCGCAACCTGCTATTGCAAACCGAGACGTCGGTTTCGGAGGTCGTTTGAGCCAAGCGTTTGCACACGGCGCGTTATCGCGGGCATTTCACACCCGAGTCAGTTTGCGCGCTACAGATGCTTTCGGGCGTGCATGGCGTATTCAAGCCAGACGGGAAAGCCATCATCCCCGGACAGGGACAGGTATCTACGCGTCACTGCGTCAATGCCAATATCACCGTCCGCCTTGGCCGCCCGCGCTGCATCCTTGTCGAATTGGACAAGAGCACCGGTCAACTGCCTTTCGCGTTTGGCCTCGAATTGGTCGATCGCCTCCCGATATGCGATCCGGTCCTTGTAGGGGGCGAAGACTGACTTGAAATCCCTGAACCAGGATGCGCTCCCGTCAAGCCCATGCAAGTCGGCCTCGAAGCTTTCGAGTTCGTGCAGCATTCCAGCAAGTACCGCATCAAGGATCGCCTGTCTCTTGGTGTCGACGCGACGCAGGAAAGGATCGGCGATGTGTTGCGCCACATCGGTCAACCGGCTGGAGATCACTTCGGCGCGCTGTTCCAGAGCATCAAGCGACGCCGAGCTGTCGTTCAGGCCTTCGATTGCCAAGAGTTCCGGTTCCAGTAACGGGCTCAGGATTTGGGCTTGCTGACTTTCAGCCCGGTCCCTTACGCCAGCGCGGTGGTCGGCCTGCAGATAGGGCTGATAGGCGGTGCGCGCTGTCGCAATCGCCGCTAGTGCATCAAGCTTTGCGTCAAGATCAGGCAATGCATCGATCCTTGCAAAGTCTGCTTCGGCCTCGTGATGGGCCAGAACGTCCAACCGTTCGGTCGCAACCTGCTGAACTTGCCCCCTTTCACTTGGCCAAAGCGCCGCCGCATTGTCCGACAGAACCGCTTTCAGCCGCTGGTCAAGCACTGCCGCAGCCTCAAGCGTGGGGACGGCCATCATTTCGCCGATCAGCCCCTCGGTTTGATGCCGGATGACCCGTGTCCCACGGATCGCATGGATGATGGCAGGTGCCCCGAAACTGGTCAGCGGCTTGTCGAGACTACCCCGCAAACCCCGATTGGCCACCGATAGGCCAACCAACTTGTTGCGATAGAAGGGATCGCTTCCGCAGGTCTGGGAAATATCCTGCGCAAGCTTGATGCGATCCGCGACCGGCATCACATCATAAGGCGCCCCGAAGAGCGGCACAAAATCATCGTCGGCAAAAAGCATGACCATTCGAGGGAAGACCGTCCCTAGCGGATCTGTCCGGATCGACATCTCGGGATATTCCGTCCCGGCCTTGGCCAGCCAATTCACGACCGCTTCACAACGCTGCTGTCGAGATGCATTGCTGAAATACAGCCCGCTCCCCGCTGCCTTAACCGTTGGCACCCGAGAGGGCGTGACTTCAGTCACGCGCTGCAAATCGGTTTCAGAGCAGGACCCACCCTTGTAGGCGAAATGAAGAGCTTCCTTGCCGTCTCCTTGATCGAACGTGAACTCCCGGGGGCCCGTCCGTGCTACACCGCCCGACACAATCGACGCGACGACGGCTTGCCACGCTTCATTATCAGACGCCCGGCGCGCGACAACCGACAGCCTTGGGACGCCTTCATTTATTGCCGTGGGTCCGGCGACATTCAGCATTCCGGTCATTTGATCGCCGATTCTGTTGTCAAGCGTGAGGCTGAGTGTCCTCTTGCCGTCCCGGCATATGGTCACGCCTTCCCAAGTCCCGGCCAGACCATCACCCGCCGCGGCAGCCGTTGCCACGGCTTCCGCGCCATCGCCATGTTTGTTGAATTCGACGTAATCGCATCCTTTCGTCTGCCCGGTGAACTGGTTGGACACGGGATCAAAGCGCAACCTCAGATCCGTAAGCGCCCAGGCATCGGCAACGACGCGCTCGCCATCCCGCAACCGCCCAACGGTTTGCAATGTCCGCATCGCAAAGCTCTGCGTGTCCGCATCCCAAATGCCATAAACCAAATTGCGCGCGGGATAGATGACATTCGGCTTCGAGGGCGTGCTGCGACGATATTCAATGTCTGCAAGAATGTTTCCTTCATGCGCGGGAACGATTGTCATCTCTGCAGGCGCATTCCATGTGCCGCAATTCTGAAAGCCACCCGACCAGTCGCCAATCGCCTCGGGCAGCGCCGGTTTGGGCGTGTCCTTCATGAACCGAAGGTCCTTGCACCCTCCGAAATCGACCTTAACCGCGTCGTCCGATCCGCTGTTCCGAAGCTCGAACCGCTTGCCGCCGGGTATGCCCTTTCGCACGGCGTATTTCATTGCGACGGCGCCGTCGGGCTTCGTTCCGCTTGAGTAAAGCAGCCCGTAAATCAGGTCTCCGCCGGACTTGGCTTTGGGGAAAAGTTGAAAATACGCCCTTTGCTCGAAATTGCTCATGGTCAGAAGCTTTGCTTCGAACGCCTCTTCCTTGCCTTTTCTGAATTTGCAAGAAAATTGAGAGGACCAGATGCCGTCTGGAATCGCCGTCCCTGCCCAACTGGTCCCGGGGAGCGCCAAAAACATCGCGACGGCAAGAACTGCAGAAAACTGCCGCATGGCAGAGCACTTAAGTCGAAATTTCTTGGATGTGGCAGATTTTTTTAGTTTGCGAGGCATGAAATTACCCGTTCGCTGGTGTCACCATGGCTTGCTGAAATCGCCACAACTTCTTTGAAATCACCCTCAAGCGTTATCCACTCGGCGTCGGACAGCCCGCCAGTGTCGAGCGCACCGACAATACAGCCGCACAAATTTTCGCGGTCGAAAAGCTTGGTCTTTGAAAACTGGTCGATGCAACGCGATCGCGCGTTGTCACGAAAGGCGAGCTGCTGCGCCTTTTCTTGGCGTAGGGCTTCCTTCTCGCGCTCTTCCGCTTGTCTTGCCGCCTCGGCGGGAGAAAGTCGCCCCGGCCACCCATTCGCGTAGGCGGCGATGTTGTCCAGCACGCGTTTCGTCACTGGGCTTTCACAATCGTGGCTGTCGAGCAGCACCTTCATGTCGTAGACCGCGCTTTCATCGACGCTCTGGATAGAGCCCGCCCGTTGGGACGAATCGATAAGAACTGACACAGGCTGCCCACTTTGAATGGCCTCGGCATAGTCCCGAAGCCTTTCGAGAACGTTTGTCACGGCCTCCGGGCTAGCGCTTGTGACGACCAGCTTTCCCAGCAGGCCATTCGACACGCCCGGCTTGTCAAGCTTCCAGCAGTCACCTGGAATGTTCGCACCGAACTGTTTGAAAGCCTCAAATGCCGCATAGAGATACCTTGGCCTCAGATCGCTGCCGACGATATTTGTTTTGAGACCCTCACTCAGCTCCAGATAATCGAAATTGCCGGTCTCCAATCCCCGCATCATCTTAGGCTGAGAAAAGTTCGCCAGGTCAATATCTTCCTCAGCGGCCACGGGCCCAGGAAAGGCCGCAACAAGCAGCATCGCAAAAAGAACTTTGATACGGTATCGACGTTTTTCCAGCATCCAAATCACCACGATGTCGAAAGAACCTACTCAGGGTTCAGAAAAAAATCTGTCATGATGCTTTTTGCGCAAACCAAATACGCCGCACCTCGGACGATCTACAGCATGCAGATCCCGCGCATCATGCAAGCAATCTTGAAGGATTATCGCAACAAGCGCAAATAAAGAGAGGGTGAGCTGGTGGCGTGACATCGGTAACGGTGCCGGCCAGAGGGTGCAGACGACCATACCGCTGAGCCATTTGGCAAGGTTCGTCCGACCTGAACGATCATTCAGCCGGTTTCAGTCCGCGGCATTACCTGTGGTCCACGGATCGACGGAACTATTTGCAATTCGCTGTAACTTGACGTCCGGGCCCTTTGAGCCACCAAACCGGGTGCCTCCCCCGTAAGCTCGGAACAGAACCGTCAGGCCGAAAATTCCTCCAACTATTTGTATCTTATGTATTATCCTTGGCGCGCCAATCTCTTTGACGTGCAAGCCAGCACTCATGGGATCAATCAAAGCGTTGAAAAGACGGCTTGGGCCAAAGAATTCCAGGCGCGTGAATTCAGTATTTCTCGGAACCCTTTGTTAAGGGTGCATCCGTATTCCTTCTGGCTGTCAATTGTGCCGATGAGCGGCGCGCATGGTGCCACGAAGGAACGGTTTCACGATGCAAGACATTAACTTTCACGCTCTGGGGGCCTCCCGGGCACGTTCGGGTGAGGATCCTCTGGTTCCTTTCCTGCTGAACGCCCGCAAAGCCCCTGTGACGATCTCGGCCCGCGATGTCCAACGACTGGACGCGCATCGGCTCCAACTGCTTCTGGTGGCTGAAAAACAATGGTGCGCTGACGGGCTGCTTTTTCAGGTGACCGACATGACACCGGCCTTCCGTGAAGGCCTGGAACGACTTGGGCTTGGGCCCAATCACTTCGACAAGGAGATGCCGCAATGACAACGAAGGTGCTTGCCATCGATGATTCACGCACCATCCGCAATCTTCTGCGGGTGTCTCTGGAAGGGGCAGGATTTGAGTTTCATTCCGCCGAAGATGGGCAGGAAGGGGTCGAAGTCTTTCCCGACGTTGATCCTGACGTCGTGATTACCGACATCAATATGCCAAGAATGGACGGTTTTGGCGTTATCGACACGCTTCGCAGCGGTCCGAACAAGACCAACGTACCAATTCTGGTTCTCACCACGGAAAGTTCGGACGAGCTGAAGTCACGGGCTCGCAATTCCGGTGCAACCGGATGGATTGTCAAACCCTTCGACGATGCCTCTTTGGTTTCCGTTCTCAAGAGATTGACGGGGCATGTAAGCTGATGTCTGGGAATTCGATCCGCGACACCTTTTTTGAGGAATGCGAAGAGCTCCTCGAAGCACTGGTAGAAGGTCTCTCTCAAATGGAAGAGGCGCCCGACGACATGGATGTTGTCAACGCCGTCTTCCGCTCGGTGCACTCGATCAAGGGCGGCGCCGGGGCTTTCAAATTGGACCGTCTTGTCAATTTCGCGCACACGTTTGAAACCGTGATGGACAAAGTGCGTGATCGCGAGCTCGAGGTAGACGAAAAACTGATCAGCCTGTTTCATCGATCAGGCGACATGTTGTCCGATCTGGTTGCTTCAGCGCGCGACGACACCGATCTTGACGCCTCGAATGAAACCGGCTTGATCAAGGAATTGGAAGACTACCTCGGTCCCGAAACGGTCGAAGAAGAATTCAGTTTTGAAGCAATGTCATTGGACATTGGCGACCCGCCAGCAATCGAGCTTGATATTCCGACCACCGAAGTTTCCGGCCAAAAGCTATTCAAGATACACTTCAAGCCGCAAAAGAGCCTTTACGAGAATGGGCACGAACCTCTTCTCATTTTTGATGCCTTGGCAGAGTTGGGGCAATTCAAAGCGACTGTCGACCTCGGCGGCCTCCCTGAATTCGATGCTTTCGACCCCTCTGACTCAGTTCTGTCATGGGAGCTTGAACTGGCGACGAACGAACCGGAGACATCTCTTCACGAAGTTTTCGAATTCGTGGAAGGCCTGTGCGATCTGGGAATTTCCGTAGAAGAAGGTGCCGTAGCCGCCGAGCAAGCCTTGGCTATACCGTTTTCGGCGCCTGAACCGGCTATTGATCCTGTGGACATTGAACCAAAAAAGCCTGAGGCCGCGCCTTCGGCCCAAGCAGTCGAGCCTAGCAAACCTGCCCAGTCGGCTGCAGCGCAGTCGAAGGAGTCTCGCGGCCCCAAGCCAACTTTGCGCGTAGATCTGGACCGCGTTGATCGCCTGATCAACACGGTAGGCGAGCTGATTATCAACCAGGCGATGATATCGCAACGGATTGAAGAGCTTGACCTGCCAACCGTAGCGCATTTGACGAACGAACTTGAAGCCTACAAGCTCTTGGCTCGCGACATACAAGAAGGCGTAATGGCTATTCGAGCCCAACCGGTCAAGCCGCTTTTCCAGCGCATGTCTCGGATCGTTCGCGAAGCTTCTGATGCCACCGGCAAGAAAGCCAAATTGGTCACTGTCGGGGACTCGACCGAAGTTGACAAAACAGTGATCGAGCGTTTGGCTGATCCACTGACGCATATGGTGCGCAACGCGGTCGACCACGGATTGGAAAGCCCGGAAGATCGCGAGGCCGCAGGCAAAGATACAATCGGAACAATCAGATTGTCGGCCTCACATCGGTCGGGCAGCGTGTTTATCGAAATCGCTGATGACGGCGCGGGTTTGAACCGCGAACGAATCCTGGCCAAGGCTATAGAAAAAGAATTGGTCGCCCCGGACGCTGAATTGTCGGAACCGGAAATTGATAACTTGCTGTTTCTTCCCGGCTTTTCGACGGCTGGTCAGGTATCGAACCTGTCCGGACGCGGCGTGGGAATGGACGTTGTCAAGAATGCAGTACAAGCGCTCGGTGGCCGGGTGTCCATCAGTTCGACCCCGGGAAAAGGAACGACATTTACGATCGTCCTGCCTTTGACACTTGCCGTAATGGATGGCTTTGTTATCTCGGTTTCCGACCAAACGATGGTCATTCCGATTGCTTCGATCCTCGAGACAATCCGCCCGAGCACACGCGACATTCATATCATCGGCACAGACAGCGAAGTGGTCAGCGTTCGCGGCTCCTACGTGCCTATAGTGGATGTAGCGCAATCTCTTGGATTGGCTGACAAACCCGAGCACGCGCAGACAGGCATTCTTTTGTTGGTTTCGACCGAGGCAAATGGCCTGACTGCACTTCGTGTTTCGTCGATCCACGATCAGCGACAAGTCGTCATCAAAAGCCTAGAAAGCAACTACACTGCGATCCCAGGCGTTTCGGCCGCCACCATCCTTGGGGATGGAAAAATCGCCCTGATCCTCGACCCGGAAGAATTGATCCGCCTTGGCCACATAACAGGCACGGATTCCCTAGCACAGCAGACCAGAATGGAGCTTCGTCATGGCTGAAACCGCTGAAGTCCGCAACGACTCGCAGTTCGAATTCATCACCTTCTCGGCTGGGGGGCAGAGCTTTTGTCTCGAAATCACTCAGATCCGTGAAATTCGGCGATGGACACCAGTCACCGCGCTTCCTCACACGCCAGCGGATGTCTTGGGGGTTATGAACTTGCGCGGGGCGGTAATCCCCATTTTTGACCTCGCCGCTCGGTTCGGTCTGGGTGCAACGCCTGCAAATGAGCGAAACGTCGTCATCGTGGCCGCTGTCGAAGGCACCACAATCGGCCTTTTGGTCGAATCCGTTTCTGAAATCCTGTCTGTCGAGAAAAGCGCCATCCAAGAGACCCCGGATATCAAATCAGATGCAACAAAGCATAGCATCCTTGGCATGATTTCGGTCGATGAATCCATGGTTCGCGTTGTGAATCTCGATGCTGTTCTGGAAGCCGGAAAAGGCGTGCCCGGATGACGCAGGTGTCAAGCACCCTCGGAGCTCAGGACGTACCGTTTAGCGACAGTGACTTTCAGGCGCTCGCCGCCTTGGCACGCCGCGAATTCGGTCTCAGCCTTGCTCCAAGCAAGAAACCCCTTGTCTATTCGCGGCTTTCGCGGCGATTGAAAGCGCGCCACATAACGGGGTTTCCGGAGTACTTGCAACTGTTGGACAAACGGGAGGAAAGTTCAGAACGCCTTGAGCTGATTTCCGCTCTGACCACCAATGTGACCAGTTTCTTTCGGGAAGACCATCACTTCCAAATGCTCCGCAACAACTGCTTGCCTGCTTGCGCCGAGCGTTCACGCAACGGCAAACGGGTGCGCATCTGGTCGGCGGGATGTTCGTCAGGGCAAGAGCCATACTGCATTGCCATGTCAGTTCTGGACACCATCCCAGAAGCGCATCGCCAAAACATCAAGATCCTGGCCACGGACATTGACCCGCAAATCATCGCCAAGGCCAAAGCAGGGCGTTATCCGGCAGAAGACGCCGCTTCAATCCCCGAGTCATACCGGAAAAAATGGGTGACCTTGGAAAGTGATGGAAGATCTGAGATTGCCATGTCGAATGACTTGGCCCGGCTGATCACTTTCGCCGAATTGAACTTAATCGCACCGTGGCCGTTTCAAGGCCCTTTCGATGCGATCTTTTGCCGGAACGTGGCAATCTATTTCGATCAGGAAACCCAACAAAAGCTATGGCAAAGATTTTGCGATCTGCTCGTGCCTGGCGGGTATCTGTTTATCGGACATTCTGAACGCGTAACCGGCCCCGCCTCCGACCTTCTAAAAGGCGTCGGCATCACAAGTTACCAGAAAACTGCGACCCCAAGCGCCGCGCAACCTCGATAAGGAGAGCAAAATGGGTTTGAAAGAATCCCTTAGAATTATGGTGGTCGACGATATGGCGACCAGCCGTGGCCTGATCACCCAGGCGCTCGACGACATAGGCATCAAGAACTACATTACCGAAAACGATGGAAGCCGTGCTCTCGATCGGCTGTCCTCAACCCCGGTCCACCTCGTGTTGTCCGATTTCAATATGCCGGGACTTGACGGTTTGGGCCTACTTAAGGCCGTACGCACCTCTCCTGCGACGCAAAAGATGGGCTTCATTCTTGTAACCGGTCGACCGACACCGGAAATTGTAAATGAGGCGAAACGCCTGGGCTTGAACAACATGATCAAGAAGCCGTTCACCTCCGCATCCATGAAGCAATGCATTGAAAGTGTCGTGGGCCGCCTATGACACTGTCCAACCGCGAACCGCAGCCACTTGCAGTTGTCAACGCCCGCGTTGCTGCCGAACTGCGTGGCCTGCAGGACAGAGTCGAAAGGCTTGAAGACACATTGGAGGTACTCTACCAAAATCCAGCCGTGAAACTGGATGCACATTCCATCGGAACACTGCAAGACATCGACTTTCTTCGCCAATCCATTGCGGCACTTTCTGCCTACTTGGAACAACTGTCCGTGACTGCGTCTACGGACGGAACTGTCTGCGTCGACGATGCATTGTCTGCGGTTCCGCTCAGAGATATGGCCGCGCGCCTAAGGGGGTTCGACGAAACCCCTGCGCGGCCAATTCACGCCGAACTGTTTTGACAGGTTATTGAATTCAGGCCCGTCAATTCAGTTTTGATACGCGGCTAGCCGCGCAGCTGAGGCATCAACTCTCAAGGCCCATCAAGGGGAAGCTTCGTGACAGTTAAGTCAACAATTGTAGCGATTTCGGAGCCGGCACAGCGTAACAGGCTGGCCGCCCTTGTCGACAGCCTTCCAGATTTCAGAGTGATCGCCTGCACTGCAGATCTGATGAACACTTACAACGAAGTTGAATCCTGTCTTCCAAAAGCTGTTTTGATATCCAGTGGTCTGGCCGCGCTTCCGGAATTTGAAGTGATGCGAGGATTATTCTCTGCTTTGGATGTGCGTTGGCTGGTGGTCACAGATCACGGCCAGATCGACGCGCTACGCCGCCCAGTTGCTGCAGGTAGTCCGCAAGGGTCGGATTTGTTTTCAGTCCCCGCATCATCGCCCCCACAAATAATTGCAGATCAGTTGCGCAGTTTGACCCGAACAGTCTCCAGGCCGCAGCCTTCGGTCCAAGCACCTGAAATCAAACCCGCCAAGTCGATTCCGTTTCCAGCAAGCGCCCCCCAGCAAAGACCAGCACTAAGCACCCCTGACAGGTTTATCCTTATTGGTTCAAGCACAGGCGGCGTGGATGCCTTGATCTCCGTTCTGTCGGCTTTCCCTGTTGATTGCCCACCGACGTTGATCGTACAGCACACCGGCACCGGTTTTGGAGACAGCCTGGCAAGCCTGCTGAACAGACAATGTGCACCAAAGGTGACGCTTGCCAGCGGCAAACATGAACTGAAGCGCGGCGAGGTCATTATTGGTGCCGGGACACGTGCGCATTTGGTGCTGGAAAACGGTCGCCCCCCCTTCGCCAACGTGCAAGAAGGCTCAGCCGTCTCGGGGCACTTGCCTTCGGTAGATATGCTCTTTCGCTCTGCAGTTCCGCTGGCCGGAAAGGTCACCGCAGCCATTCTGACAGGCATGGGGCGTGATGGTGCAGAAGGCCTGAAGGAACTGCGCAATGCCGGCGCCCGTACGATTGCTCAGGACGAGGCGACTTCGGTCGTCTACGGGATGCCCCGCGCAGCTGTCGAATTGGGCGGAGCTGAGGTGAGTTTACCTTTAAACCGCATCGGTCCCACTTTGATGGCCCCGGCCAGAGCCAGAAATGAGGTTCATCTGTAATGCAATCACAGGAAAACCTGATCAATGTCATCCAGGGCGACTATGTCATTTCCGCTGATCCTGAAGTCGTTTTGACAACGGTCTTGGGGTCTTGCATTGCCGTTTGTCTATGCGACCCCAAACTCAAAGCAGGCGGCATGAACCACTTCCTGCTACCCGAAGGCGGCCGCAGCGACGCCGGAAACGTGCGCTATGGTGCCAATGCAATGGAACTTCTTATCAACGGGTTGTTGAAAATCGGCGCGGAACGGCATCGTCTGGAGGCGAAGATTTTCGGCGGCGCGAAGATGATGGGCAATTTGCGCAATATCGGGGAATCGAATGCAGCCTTTGCCCACAAATTCCTGCAGGACGAAGGCATTCCTTGCCTTGCAGAAAGCGTCGGCGGCACATCCGCGCGCCGGATCCGTTTCTGGCCGTCGACGGGATTGGTGCGGCAATTGATTGTTCCGGGGAATATCGAACAGGTCGCCCCGATCCAAAGGGTCGCGCCACCCGTCAAGAAGGCAGACGACATTCTTCTGTTTTAAGGTCCGGGCAACTTCCGGAACACGAAACTGTCATGCGACATGACAGACCGGCGACAATCCATGTGAGACTGTGGCAGTTCTAACCTGCAACTTCGGCGGCAATCGTCGAGGTTACAGGAGAAAAACGTCATGCAAAGCAGTTTGCCCTATACCCGCGATCTGGTCCTTGTCGGAGGCGGACACACGCACGCTCTTGTTCTGCGCAAATGGGGTATGACGCCCCTACCCGGCGTCCGTGTGACCGTCATCAATCCGGGTCCAACTGCGCCCTATTCGGGAATGCTGCCCGGACATCTGGCAGGCCATTACTCTCGGGACGCGCTGGATATCGACTTAATTCAGCTGGCAAGGTTCGCGGATGCCCGCGTCATTCTGGGCTTGGCACACCACATCAACTTGCAAAAACGCGAGATCATCGTTGCCGGACGCCCGCCAATCGGCTTTGACATCGCGTCCATCGACATTGGCATCACCAGCCGCATGCCCGATCTTCCCGGTTTTCAGGAACACGCAGTGCCCGCGAAGCCGCTGGGCGTTTTCGCCTCCCGGTGGGCAGCTTTTCGAAACACGACTGGCCCAGCTTCGATTGCGGTCATCGGTGGTGGCGTGGCAGGTGCGGAAATCTCCATGGCCCTCGCCCACGCCATGCATTTTGACGGGCGGTCCGCTAAGATCTGGCTGGTGGAACAACAAAAGGCCCTGTCTGCGCTGCGCGCCCCTGCGGCGTCCAGATTGCGCAGCGCGCTTGAAGAAGCAGGCGTGACCATTCTCGAACACACTGACATTGCGCGCGTCACGGCTGAGGGGCTTGATCTCGGTAATGGAGATAAGATCGAAGCGGATTTCATTACCGGCGCCGCCGGTGCCCGACCGCATGGATGGCTGCAAAACAGCGGACTGGACTTAGAAAACGGCTTCATTCGCGTCAACGAGTATTTGCAAAGCTCTGACCCGTCGGTTTTTGCCGTCGGGGATTGCGCCCATCTGGAAGCCTCTCCGCGTCCGAAAGCCGGAGTTTTTGCCGTTCGTCAGGCACCTGTTCTGTTCGACAATCTCCAAACCTGCCTGTCCGGCGGGCGCAATTTGCGCGCGTATCATCCACAAACAGACTATCTCAAACTGATCTCTCTGGGTCAAAAATCGGCCCTCGCAGACCGGTTTGGCGTTACGCTCTCGGGTCCTTTCATGTGGCGTTGGAAGGACCGTATTGACCAGAAATTCATGGACAAATTCCGGACGCTCCCGCAGATGAAGTCGGCTGCCCTTCCCGCAAAGCACGCGTCCGGGATGGTCGAAGCCCTTGGCCCCAAACCCATGTGCGGCGGCTGCGGGTCAAAAGTCGGGCGCGGCGCATTGAGTGCAGCATTGGCGACCCTGCCCCACTCTGGGCGCGACGATGTCGTCAGCATAAAGGGAGATGACGCCGCGATGCTGCTGACGGGCGGCGCACGGCAAGTGATCAGCACCGATCATCTGCGCGCCCTGATGCCCGATCCGGTTCTGATGACACGCATCGCGGCGATCCACGCGCTTGGCGATATCTGGGCCATGGGAGCAGCACCACAGGCCGCAACAGCCAGCATTATCATTCCGCGCATGTCCCCAACTTTGGCGCAGCGCAGCCTGTCAGAAATCATGCAAGCCGCACAGATCATCATGCAAGACGCGGGCGCGGCCATTGTCGGCGGCCATACTTCTCAGGGCACGGAACTCACCATCGGATTCACCGTAACGGGCCTGTGCGACAAGGATCCGATCACCCTTGCCGGTGCCAAACCCGGAGACCGGTTAATCCTTACCAAACCCATTGGTTCCGGCGTTCTGATGGCCGCCGAGATGGAGGGACAAGCCAAGGGCAATTGGGTCGCGGCGGCCTATGACTTGATGGTGCAATCGCAGGCAAAGGCGTCGCAAATTCTGAGCGCAGCCTCCTCCATGACCGACGTCACAGGATTCGGCCTTGCGGGTCATTTGCTGAACATTTGCGAAGCGTCGAATGTGGGCGCAACCTTGGATCTGGACGCCGTTCCCGTGATGGACGGTGCACTGGAACTGTCTGAAAAGGGCGTCAAATCAACTCTCTACCCCGAGAACAAAGCCGCCCTGCCCTTCCTTGAGCAAAGCCCAAGGTGCGACCTTCTGTTCGACCCACAAACCGCGGGCGGTTTGTTGGCATCTCTGGGAGAAGGTATTGACGCGGCCATCAAGGCGCTGGAAACCGCGGGATACAAAGCGGCGGTCATCGGGGAAATCACCGATATCCCGGGTCAGATATCAATCCGCTGAACCGCCTTAGCGATTTTTCCGGCCAGTTCTGAAAGCGCCTCGGCCCCCAAGTCCTGCGTTTCGAGACGCTCTGACACCGTTGGTGCAACGGCCCGCATAGACCGCTCATAAGCCGGATCATAATGATCCGAGGCCAGCGAGGCGCAGAGCGCCAGCTTGTCCCCTGCCGCAATCAAACCGCCCCAGTGATCCACCAAGGCATGACCGCGATGATAGCGCAGCGGCTCCAGCTTGGCGCGCAGTCTCTGCTCGTCCGCAAGGATATCCGCATAGGCCTGCGCCAAATAGCGTGCTCGGGCGGCGACCGGCGCTGCCACTTCGATCCAAGGTGCGGCCTTCATGGCCTCCCACAGGCTGGGCGGCAGGTTTATATCACCGATCTTGCTGCTTTCTGCCTCGACGACAACCGGTCTGGTCGGGTCCAGCGCATTTAGCTGCTGGGCAAGCTCCGTCTCGAACGCTTTTTGGCTGGGCTGCCCGCCCGGCATGTCGCCCAAAAGCGAGCCGCGATGCCGAGCGAGCCCTTCAAGATCCAAAACCTGAACGCCCTGATCTTGCAGCAACGGCAAAAGCGCAGTCTTGGCTGTGCCAGTGTATCCGCCCAGTTGGATCAGCTTAAAAGGCAGTGGCTCTTGATACAGGGCTGTATTGACCAGCGTCCGGTATCTTTTGTACCCGCCTTGAATGCTTTCCGCGCGCCACCCGATTTCACCCAGCATCCACGCGAACGAGCCGGAACGCTGGCCGCCGCGCCAGCAATATACCAACGGCCGCCAGCTGCCTTCGTGATGGGCCAACGGCCCTTCGATATGCGCTGCCGAATTCCGAAAAACCAGGGCCGCGCCAATCTTGCGCGCTCTAAATGGCGAAACCTGCTTGTACATAGTGCCCACACGGGCCCGTTCTTCGTTGTCCAGCACCGGTAGATTGATCGCGCCGGGAACATGATCCTCGGCGAATTCCGCAGGACTGCGCACGTCGATCAACGTGTCAAAGCCGTGGTTCAATAAATCGCCAAGTGTTTCAAAGGAAAGAGCCATGTCGCTCGGTCTACCCTGTGTCTGCGGGTTTCGAAAGGGGCACATGCAGGGAATATCATTTGCTTGAAAAAACCCTGAAAAAGACACTGGACACCGCTTTTCACCTCGGCTAGACCGCCTGCACCCGAAGGGCGTCGCCCTTCTCCGTGCCCGGGTAGCTCAGGGGTAGAGCAGTGGATTGAAAATCCTCGTGTCGGTGGTTCGATTCCGCCCCCGGGCACCATAAAAATCAATAACTTAGCAAGTCCCGCAAGCAGTGCACTCAAGTGCACGTGTAATTCGTGTGTAATCAGGCCGAACTTTTCGGCGAGAACCTGCGGATGTAGTCTTGCTGAACTCCGCTGACCCGCCCCTCCAACCGATCCATTGCCGCTTCGATGTGGGACCCGCTTTGATGCGCGTAGCGCGCAACCATGGACAACGTTTTGTGACCCGAAATGCGCTGGACTGTGGGCAGATCGACGCCTGCCTGAACCAGATGCGTCACCGCAGTGTGGCGAAGCGTGTGTGGGGTGATCTGGTCGGGATCAAGCCCCGCGCGTTCAACCGAGCGGCGAAACGCCTTGCGGATTGTATGGACGTGACCGGTGGCGCTTCCCGGAGAGGGGAAAATCCACTCGCAGCCCGGCGGCAACATGCCCATTCGTCTTTCCAAGTACTCAGCGAGTTCGCCCGTGATCGGCTGCTCACGAGACCCCGCCTTGGCCTGCGGCACCCAGATCACTCGCTTGCCGACATCGATGTCTTCTCGGCGGATCGCCAGAATTTCCGCATGACGCATCCCTGTGTGCAGTCCGACCATGACGAAAGCGTGGACGTTTTCGTTGTGATCCGATGCTGCCGCTTCCAGCAACGAAACGCACTGATCATCCGTCAGGTACACTATTCGTTGATTGTCTTCCTTGAACCGAGCGATCTTGACCGACCTGCTCTTGATCCACTTCCACTCGACTGCTTGGTTCAGCAGATGGGAAAGCGTGGCCAATTCCCGATTGACGGTTGCCTTTGCTGCGTCCGCAGAGCGGCGGGCCTTCTTGTAGCGTTCAACGTCGAAGGACTCGATTGCACTCAACGGCTTGGCTGCAAGGAACGGGACCAAATGCTGTCTTAACTGTCGCTCTTTGATGTCGATGTTTTTCCCGTCACTGTCCCGAAGCCTCTGAACGTAGCGGTTTGCGGCCTCTTCGAAACTCAGTGGTGTCTTGCGCCCTTCGGGCAACTCCAAGCGCTGACGCCTTGCATCGGTTCTGGCTTGAGCGATGAAATCTTCCGCCTGCTGCCTTGTCACGCCTTCAGATTCGCGACCAATCACACGATGAATACGCCGACGGTCCACCATGATATTGACAGAGTAGACGCCGTCACCATTGGCGTCGCGACGAAATGTGATGCCATGCTCCGAAACGGAGGACCCCGGCTTCAGAGAACGGATTGCAGGTCGTGTGAGCTTTGAGAAGCGAATAGCCATTTCAATAAACCTCTAGAAAGGAATCTCGTCGTCGATGTCTCTACTGGGTGGCGGCGTACCAACACCGGGAAGGACGTCTGGCTTCTTCTCGCCCATCGCGACCGCAACTAGGTCCTCCCAATATTGGTCAACCCGCTCTCTTACGATGTTGTCCAAACTGATGTTGAAATCCCAATCGTTTCCCCGCCAACGACCGCGCCAGAAATGCCCATTCTCTTCGATCAGCGCCCATATGTGTTGCTCTTCGAAGGTCAACAACTCCGGAGCGACAATTCCGAGTGATACCAAACGCTGGCTCTCGCGGACGTGCCAAAGTACATCGGCGCGTTCTCCGAAAGTATTCGGTTCATCAAGATCGGAGTTGCGCCACTTGTTGATTACCTGCGTCTGAATGTGTTCGGCCAATGTCGCTTCAATGAATGACGACTTAGTTCGGCGCTGAGACCTAGCCGCCAACTCGCAAAGGTAATTCAGGCGCGGATCGAGGCGAATCGAGACGGTCTCGGTCCTGCCCAACTTCGATCCGGAGCCCTTGGGAACATTGATTGCCATGATGTCCTCGTGTCGAAACGTTCTGTCACGATCCATTTTGCACATTATGTATTGAGTTTCAATACACGTCTTGCTCTTCTGATCACGTACTGACCAAAGCTACCTATTGAGCAAGGAAACAAACCATGAAAATCGACACCGACACCCAGCGGGTTTTCATTCACCCGGACGGGCGGATGGATCGCAAAAACGCGGCCCGCTACCTTGGCTGCTCACCGAAGACGCTCGCTGATTGGGCGATGAAGGGCCAAGGACCGCAGTACGTTCTTCTCGGCGGACGCGCTTTCTACTTCCTTGAAGACTTGCAGTCTTGGATCGCGGCCGCGCCTCGTCTCGCCGGAACCGGCGGTCGGGAAATCCGGGCGAGCGACTAGGGCCGCGAGGATGCCGGGAACCAAGAACCCGGACCGCAGGCGCGTCCGTATTAGGCGTACCTACTCGGTACCTGAAGTCGCGGCGCTTCTCGAAGTTCACGTTCACACTGTGCGCCGATGGCTCAAGAACGGGTTGGGTACGATTGATGGCCAGAATCCAACCCTGATTCACGGCGCTGAACTTCGCAGATACCTCGACGCCCGCGCCAGAAGCAGGAAGCAGAAGTGCGGCCCGGATGAAATTTACTGCCTTTCTTGCCGAGCACCCCGCCTGCCAATTCTGGGCTCCGTCCGCATTGCCGATTGCAACGAGAAAACGGTTCGCTTGGTTGGGACTTGCTGCACATGTGGCGGGAAAATCTGCCGCGCAGGGAGCGCTTCACGACTACAAGAATACACTGCGTCATTCGGGCCACTCCAGAGGCGGACCCCAAGCCTAAAGGGGAGCAGCATTCCCCTCTTGGATGGTGACTCAAAGGAGCAAGACGAAAATGGACAAATTCAACGCGGTAAATGAACGGATCAAGCGTGATTACGCTGAGTTCCTGCGCGAAGCAGATCAAAAGTCCGAAGCCACCGTACGTGGGGTCGAAAAAGCGATCCTGCGTTTCGAGGAATACACCGGCTTCCGCGACTTTGGGCGCTTCAACCGTGAACAGGCGAAAGGCTTCAGGGCGGCACTGTCCTCCCCTGACGACGAAAACAAACGCCTCGGAAACTCGACAGTCCTATCGACCTTGAAAGCGGTGCAACGGTTCTTCCGGTGGCTGTCAGTACAGCCGGGCTTCAAGTCCAAAATCGACACCAACGCCATCGCCTACTTCAACCTATCTGAAAAAGACATACGCGCGGCAACATCTTCACCGACGAAGCCCTCACCGACCATGGATCAATTGAAGCGCGCATTAGAATCGATGCCTTCGGAGACCATTCTGGAGAAGCGTGATCGTGCCGTGTTTGCCCTTATCATGATGACCGGCATCCGTGACAATGCAGCCGCCTCCTTGCTGCTAGGCCACGTCGACATCGACCGGCAGCTGATCGTTCAAGACCCGAAAACCGTCCGCACGAAGAACAGCAAGCTGATTGAGTCGGTGCTGTTGCCGCTTGGACCTGAGATTGAAGGCGTTCTGTTTTCCTGGGTCGCGTATTTGCGCGACGAACTCAGGTGGCAACCTAACGATCCTCTCTTCCCCCAATCGCGGCATCGGATCGACCCTCTTAAGGGACCGGTCGTCGACGCTATCAAACGCCAGGTGTGGTCGAATTCCCAGCCCATTCGACAAATATTCAAGCAAGCATCAACAGGTGCTGGCCTGCCCTACTTCACCCCGCACCAGGTACGGAACACCGTCGTCGAGTACGCGTACCTCACCTGCCGGACGCCCGAAGAGTTTAAAGCATTCAGCCAGAATCTCGGCCACGAAAGCGTCGTAACGACCCTGTCGAGCTATGGGCAGATACCTTTGGTGAGGCAACGGGAACTGATCCGCAACGCCGGGAAATCGCGAGGCATCGACGAAAAGATTGAAATGATACTGGCACGGCTCGGCGTATCCGGAGATTAAATTCCTTCGGCTTCTGCCAAAATATTTGTTGTCAATTAGGCCGGTTGTTCTGATAGTCGGCCTAATCAGCGGCGGAAGCTAATAGAATTTAGTCTTAGTTTTTGGAGGAAAAGTGGCGAATCCTATTATATCCGGACCATCGAGCCAATCGCTGCAACCGGGCCAAAGTGTCAGTGGCGACCAGCTCGTCAGTTCCGTGTCCGATCCTGACGGGTTTTCCGACCTCGACTACGTGCGCTTCTGGGACAGCACGCCGGGCACGGATGGTGGCCATTGGGAGATCA
>NZ_JBMPIX010000002.1:476074-477707 GCF_049341065.1 Pacificoceanicola algae
CGGGTTTTCCGACCTCGACTACGTGCGCTTCTGGGACAGCACGCCGGGCACGGATGGTGGCCATTGGGAGATCAACGGCGTCGCTGTCAGCGGGACCTATTTCGACATCTCGCCGTCGGACCTTGGCAGCATCGTCTATGTGGCTGGACCGAACGGCGGGTCGAACCCGATCACCATCGAAGCCTTCGACGATTCCGGCGCCAGCAGCGGCGATCTGAACGTCACGATCAATGTCAGTGCGCCAGCCAATTCGGCGCCATCTCTGACCGGACCATCGAGCCAATCGCTGCAACCGGGCCAAAGTGTCAGTGGCGACCAGCTCGTCAGCTCCGTGTCCGACCCTGACGGGTTTTCCGACCTCGACTACGTGCGCTTCTGGGACAGCACGCCGGGCACGGATGGTGGCCATTGGGAGATCAACGGTGTTGCCGTCAGCGGGACCTATTTCGACATCTCGCCGTCGGACCTTGGCAGCATCGTCTATGTGGCTGGACCGAATACTGGAGCCAATGAAATCACAATCGAGGCCTTCGACGACTCTGGCGCCAGCAGCGGCGATCTAAATGTGGTCATTATCGGAAGCGGCGATGTTTCACAAGGCGATGACGGCGCAACAGAACCAGTAGAAAATTCCCACATCCCCCTACCAAATATATACGCGCCTTTTAGTGACTTTGTCAGAGGCCAGTACATCAACCAACCCCTTCACACACATACATATATAGTGTCTCCCTCTTATGAGGAAGGGTCTGGATATTGGTCCATAGATTTTGGTGGAGGCTTCGGCGAAGAAGTTGTTGCACCTTTTAACGGCACTATTGTGCACATAGAAGGAGGTCACGAAGAGCAATCTTCTAAATATAATCCTATCGCGCAACCGGGATCGGATCATTTTTGGCTCCATGACGTTGGATGGTACATACTTGATGATTCTCCCAGAAGACTTGGAAATACGGTAACCATTCAATCAGCAGATGATCCAAACCTCTATGTCACGTACGCTCATTTGAGCATGGCCTCCGTAGCGTTATTGTACGAGGGCATGCCCGTAGTAGGTGGCGAGACAGTTGTGGGCGAGCTAGGTCGAACCGGGATTCAAATTTCCACTCAAGGCCCAGAGGAAATGGCCCACGTGCACGTGATGATTGGAACTTCGCTGAACTATCAAAGCAAAACAGTAACTGCTGACAGTTCTTTGAATGGTAATCCTAGTAGTTTTTTCTATTTCGTTGACAGTAACGGCGACGGCTTCGATGCAACGGACCATAATTCGCCTGGCATTTCCGGCCTGGATGGAATCGGAGGAGCGGAGGTTTCCTTTTCTGTCATCGGTTCATTCGAACCTGATATTTTAATTGGCCCGTTCGGAAATACCTACTTTTCTGGACAGGATGGTGATGACCGGTTTCTTGTTTCTGGTGGTGGAAATTACGTTTCCGGTGGCAATGGACTGGACACCGTTTCCTATGCCGGCGTTGCCAGTGGGGTTGGGATACGTCTCGACGGCACACCTGGCTGGCGCGGCGCGGTTGGTGATGTCATGCACTCTATCGAGAACCTGATCGGCTCGGCCTTCGACGACGCGCTGGTCGGCAATGCCGGCTCCAACATGCTGAACGGCGGCGACGGTGAC
>NZ_JBMPIX010000002.1:477805-484052 GCF_049341065.1 Pacificoceanicola algae
GATCGGTGGTGCGGGCAACGACAGCATGTACGGCAATGCCGGCAACGACACCGTCTCCTATGCGGATGCCACCAGCGGTGTTGGTGCAAGGCTGGACGAAGGCGGTGGTGGCTGGAACGGCGCTGTTGGCGACTACATCTATTCTGCAGAGAACCTCATCGGCTCGGCCTTCGACGACGCCCTGGTCGGCAACGCCGGCAGCAACATGCTGGACGGCGGCGAAGGCGATGACATCCTTTGGGCTGAAGACGGCAATGATCTGCTGATCGGCGGGCAAGGTGCCGATACTATGCACGGCCAAGGCGGAAACGACACTGTCTCCTATGCCGACGCAACCAGTGGTGTTGGCGCAAGGCTGGACGAGGGTGGCGGTGGCTGGCGCGGCGCTGTTGGCGATTATATCTACTCCGCCGAAAACCTTATCGGCTCGGCGTTTGACGACTCCCTGGTCGGGAATTCGGGTGCAAATATTCTCGATGGCAGCACTGGTGATGATATTCTTTGGGGATTGGAAGGCTCTGATCGCTTTGTGTTCAATGGCGGGTTCGATATTGTCGGAGACTTCAGCTATGCGGAGATGGACCAAATTGCATTGGACGTCTCTGAGTTGGGCATCTCCGGAATGTCAGCTCAGCAGGTTGTATCCACGTATGCCGACACAAGTACTGGTCAGATTGTTCTTGATTTCGGGAATGGAAATGCGCTGACGCTATCGGGCGTCTCGGATATGACCGACTTGGAGAACAGCTTGCTTCTGATATGAAGCTGGCTCACCTTGAAGTCGCCCAGTTACTTACTTCACCATCTACGGCACAGGTTTAGACCGGATGCTCGGAGTCGCCAGCTGTCTGTTCTGGTGCCCTTTCCCGCCGCATTCGCAACTCGAGGGTTGCGCCGGACTGGCTGGCGACCCAGACAAGCTGGTCTTACGCACAAAACGCTGAGTACAAACCCGGAACGCGGCTCTGCCCCGGTGTAATTCACGTGTAACCCGGAACGGAATGTTCCGGTAATGAATAGTCTGGAATGGACTGGTGTGATCAGCCCCACCCTTAGATTCTCGATTGGATTCAAGGGCTAACGAATATCTCCGACTCCTCAGTACCATTGGGGCGGAAAATGAAAATCCTCGTGTCGGTGGTTCGATTCCGCCCCCGGGCACCACTCAAAGCCAAGAATTACACAATAAAACAAAGGCTTTGCAGTGAGGCCGTATGCCAGCCACAATTGATTGATGTGCCAAAAAATGCAGTCCTGCGCTTCTTCGCACATGATTTGCATGGCAAAAGCATGGCAAAGTTCAAATCGCCGTGGAGGGGTTCGGCTGGTGATCGGCGCGTCAGGGGATGCGGTCCAGCTTGGCGCTGGCCTCAATCAAGGCGTGAAGGTCCGCCAGTAGGTCGGGTGCGGGGTGGTCAAGTGGCATCGGTGGACTCCTTTGATGCGTGTTCCGGTAGAGAGATTGTGGCGGGATTGAGGCAGGGAGTCGAGTCAAATACTGCATTAAAATCAAAGCCTTGAGTCCGTTTTCGCCTGAGCCGTGGGGTTTGGTGTGACCTGCCGCTGGATCTCACCCCCGCCGCCCAGCGCCGTGCCGCCCGAGGCTGTGAATCGAAATCGTTCGACAGCCCGCCAGAAAACGCTGGATTGTAAAATTCAGATTCCACCAGAGAAAAATTGGGAATCCGTCAGTCAAAAAACAGCCTCCCGTCAAAACAGCCTCCCCTCAAAACGGGCGGGCATCAGAAGGCCATGGCGATGAATGGTCGGATCGGTCGTGTGATGCCGCTGACGCGGCCCATCACCTATTCACCGCATCGACCTCACAGCCATCTCTCTCGCCAGCCTCACGCCCAGCGCCCATCTCACCATGACAGCAGAGACGGCGTCAGGAGGCGCGCTGGGCGGGGCTGTGGAGGCGTGTGTGATCGGGGCGTGGATGTGTGTGGTGCGGATGTGGATAGGCCCGCCCAGGGCTGTCTGAGCGGGTGTGTGGCGTGGTGGTGTCGGCTGTGAATGTGGGGCGATCAGGCCCTCTGGCTGGCCTCATACACGCCCGCCCGCTGGAGCATCTGTCGAACGGAGTTTGCGTTGTATTCCTTGCGGTTAGGTGCGGTATGGCCCAGCTCTGCCAGCTCGATTGCGATCTGGCGCAGGGACCGGCGCTTGCCAGTCTTTGGGTTGCGGCGATACAGGCGCTTGGCCGTCGCTAGTGTTTCATCGTTGACCGGCTTCCGACCCTCTACCCTGCGGCCCAGCTTGGCGCTCTTGCGGTCGCGAGCTGCCTTGAGCTTGTCCACGGTGCTCCGTCGCTCGAAGGCGGACACAGCCCCGAGGATCGTCCGGACCATCTCGCTGGTCGGTGTATCCACGGTGAAGAAGTCCGGCGCGGTGGTGGGGATCAGATCGACGCCACGGTCTTTCAGCAGGCGATAGCCGAGTTCCTGCACGGTGGCATCGCGGGCGAAGCGGTCAGGGGATTCGACGAGGATCGTCCGTGTGCCGTTGGACAGGACGGCGTCCAACAGGTCGCCCATGCCGGGGCGCTGTTCGATGGGATCGGCGCCGGATACGGCGGCGTCATAGTACACCTTTATGACCTCAAAGCCGTTGGCATCGGCATAGGATGTAATGGCCGCGAGCTGTCGTTTGTCGGAATCCTTGTCAGCACCCACGTTTGTGGCGCTGGATGTCCGCATGTAGGCGAACGCTGGTACTTTCTTTCCGGTCATATTCGTTCTCCTTCATATCCTTGGGTGATTCTCGCGTTACTTTTCTCAAGATTTATAACCGAGATAGGTCAGGGATTGGGTGCAAAGTGATGAACGGACTGTTTCCTTTTTGAGGATGATGGGGGATTCGGGGGTGGGTTGCCGCGTCAGCGGAGATGGTCTCTAGGAAATCTACCCCCGCCCCTTCCTGAATAGCCAAGGGTCCCTCGGTAACTGACCCCCACCCCTTCCGAATCCCCAAGGATCCCCCGCGTGCGCTGGGCGGGTCTGGCGGAGGGCGAATCTATACGGGTCCCAAGCGGGTATGGCGGGGCGGCAGTGGTGGCTCAGCAGCGGAGGGCGTTCAATGCACAACACATATGTTGTCTTGAACATCTCACCGTTTTGAACATTGGTTGAACACCCGTAATTTCTTGCGAATCGCTCGCAAGTTAGCTTGGGCGGCAGCTATGCGCTCAGCGCATAACTATGTTGAAAAAATGCAACACTTTCGCAATATTATTGCGCGGAGGGCGGGAGCCACTGAATCGAGGCATCTCGTCCCCATTGAGGGGGACGGCGGGGGGACAGCGGGGGACGGCTGTCAGGGCGAAATTTCGTTTGGATTCAAAACCTTAATCTCTTCGTCCCCCCAATCCCCCTGTCCCCCCAGAAAATAGAGACGGGTTCAGCGGAACTCTCTTTTTCGCCTGCGCCTGCAAGAAGGGCGATCAGTATACGGGAGGGGGGCGAAAATATAGTCGTTCTCAGGAGGTCTCTATTTTCTGGGAATATTGGGGGGATTGGGGGGACGATAAAATTTTATCCATATAAATCATAGGCTTAACGTATAAATACCACCCGTCCTACGTCCCCCCGCCGTCCCCCCGCCGTCCCCATTAGGGGGGACGAGTCTCACGGTGAGAAAAAAGTGTTGACGGACACCAGAACGTGAAAAGGGGCGCTACCGCGCCCCTCTCTGCCTCGTGGTCAGTCGTCCGGGTCTTCGTCATCGCCGTGAACCCATTCGCCGCTGACGCGGAGGCTCTTGACCCTCTTCCCCTCACCGGGAGTGTTCTCCCAGAAACCGGCCTTGTGGTACTTCGTTCCGTCAGTCGGTTCCACGACCCCACCTTCGCGCCGGAGTTTTTCGACGAGAGCCGCTGGTTCGGTGTTCGAGAGGCTCCCGAGACGATCAACCGGCAGAATGTAGGTGCGCACTTTCAAACCGGAGGGAGCTTTCCCCGGCGTGGTCCAGTAGCCAACAACGTCTGCCCGAATGCCGTCTTCGTTCCCAGCCGCGACGATCCGCTGCTGGTTCAGCATACGAATGATATTCCGCCGCAGCGTATCGAGCGCCTGCCGCTCGGTGTCGAGATGGTGCGAGCGCTGCGCAATGGTCTCGTCGAGCAGCTCGGCCAGCATCGCCTTGAGGTCAACGTCCGAGGGGAGCAAACCCGCTTCTTGCGCCACCTCCGCCGCGACACCGAAGAGCGCAGCGGTGGTTACGACACGTTCGGCAGCGCCTGCATACCCCGCGCTCCATTCCTTCTCCAGCGCGCTGACGCCCGCCCGCACTGCATCGACGCCCAGCTCAATCAGCGCCTTGGCGAACTCCGGCCCGAGCCACCCATACGCACCGCCATGGGCCAACACGTCATACGCCGCCAGCTCGTCCTTGTCTTGCTCCCGGTCCAGCTTGACGGCGTCGTCGTAGCTCACGGTGAAGACCCGAGAGACCGCACCCGACCGGATCGTCACCTCGCTGTCCTTGGCCTGCTCGGCCTCCAATCGCGCCAGCAGTCCACGTTCGGTGGACATGCCCATGCACCCGTGCCAAGTCGCGATGTCGCGCAGGGAGCCGTCCTGCTTGCCCCGTGCCCGCCCGATCTTCCCTGCGTACTGGAGGATCGCAGCCTGCTCGTCCTGCGCCGTCATCTTGGACGTACCTTGTTCGTCAGGGGCGAACATCGCACCGGATGCCTGCACGGCCTTGCCCTCCATCGCGGTGGGGGTCATGTCGCCGGTAATCAGGAGGCCATCGGCAGCGGGAGCTGCGAACCAAGAAATGCCCGCCTTGAGCGCAGTGGTCTTGCCTCGCTTGGCCTCCCCCTCGTTCGCCACGATCACGGCCAGCTCCTCGTCGATGAAGTCCGCCAGACACCCGACCGCCCCGCCGAGAAAACTGGGAAGAAACCGCTTGGCGTTCTGCCCCTTGAGGGCACCACCCGCAGCCTTGACGGCCTCGTCCAGTGTGCCAGCCCTGCCATTGGCGACCTTCATGGTGTGGTCGAGCACGTAAACGAGGGCGTCGTCATCCTTCTTGACCACTGCGCCGGTCGGGCTGACATAGACCTCCCGACCCTCCCGCCATCCGGACCGCTCGACATAGACGGCTTCCCGATCTGAGCTGACGGCACGGAGCAGTGTCAGGATCGCCTCGGTCGAGGCGTTCGGCGCGAACTCAAGCCCTTCGTTGGAGAGACGGCCCAGGATGGTTCCGGAGTCCTTGTAGGTGTCGCCTTTGCGGAAAGTGGAATCAACGACGCCCAGCGCCGCCGCACGGTGCTGATACCGGATCGTTACCTCGTTCGTTCGGGTGCTGCCCTTTTTGCCATCGGCGCAGTAGAGGACCTCGAACTCGCGGCAGACCTTCTTCGCCTTGTCCTCGGTCATCTGGCAGAACCAGCCCTCCTTCACGGTGTATCCAGTGGGGAGCCATTTGGAGGCTGCTGCGGCCTCGGACACGGATTCCGGCGTGGCCTCCTCAAGCGAAACCAGATCAGGCGTCTCCCGTCCCTCGCGCTGACGCGCATCTTCGGCGACGACCTTATGGCGCTCTCATGTGTTCACAGAATCTGGCGAGTTTGTCGTAACGAAGACTGGTTGGGCGCAGGTCGAGGCTACAGGCGGTGAGGCAGGCCGATGACCTTCTTCATCACACCCACCGTCCACCGTCGCCGCCATCATTGTCATTCCCTTCTCTTGGATCCTGAGCAAGTTGTCAAAATACTGGGAAAGTCGCGCAAGGCATCACTTCGCGAAAGCCGCGGAAGCGGGTCAGAAAATCATCGCTTCAAAGCGTGAGACCCAGTACCGGATCACCGCCATAAAGATCGTAGCGAAGCGCCGTATTGTCGAGATTGAAGTGGGGATTCGGATGTGAAAGCAAAGCGAGGATATGCAGTCAAACAACCAAACGGCGTTTATGACATAACAGAAGTAAGGACGGCACACGAAGAAATGTCAGCCATCGCCGCTGGTTACGAGATTTTCGAGTACCATGAACTCTCTGGCGCAGGTGGCGGTGGGGTTGGCCAGCATATTGTTCAGTCCCGGCATCTGGTGGATCGGATTTAGGATGAATCGATCTGGCTGTGATGTCCAGATTTTGCATATGTATTCGTAAGGCGTTAGCCCGCTGAGTGTCTTCAAGTGACGTGCAAAGTTGTAGGCGTATAAGAAGTCCGCGAGGTGCCTTCGAAGCTGCCCGTGGCTGTCATAGTGATAGCGTTTCACCGTCGCTTCCTTGATGG
>NZ_JBMPIX010000003.1:0-147918 GCF_049341065.1 Pacificoceanicola algae
CGCCGATCCTCCCATCCAACGCAGGAATTGAATCAGCCGACGCCCCTTCGATCAAGGGCGAGTTTTTCAACAAAATACGCCCGACCTGCTGGAGCAGCGAAGGCTGAACACAAGCTCGGATCGTGGCCGCTTCGGGCTGGGAACAGTCGAATGCAGATGCAGTACGTAGGGTTTTGAGCGGGGTAGGTCCGGGCTCGGAGCGGTCGTTTCCACTTCGAGCCGAACGGTTGGTTCGTCTCAACCAAAATGCGAAGGGTTGGCCCGACAAGACTTTCGAGGAACTCCGGGTACAGGTCCGACCCGGCTGAAAATGTCGGGCCGACTTTCCGGCCAGCGCTTTACCCGTCAAAGTCCACTTCTTCGACCAGACGCAGGGCGTCTTCGCGCAGGCCCGCGACGGTCATCAGGTTGGTCTCATCCGCCGTGAAGCTGCCCCAGCTTTTCACAAGGTCATCCGCTTCGGAGCCCGGCGCGATGGGGTATTCATAGTTGGCGTGGGCATAGATTTCCTGAGCTGCCGGGGTGGTCAGGAACTCCATCATCTTCAGCGCATTGTCACGGTTGGGCGCTGAGGCGGTCATTGCGACGCCCGAGATGTTCACATGGGTGCCCGAGCCTTCGAAGACGGGGAACAGGACGTTGACCGAATTGGCCCATTCTGCCTGTTCGGGGTCTTCCAGCATCTCGCCCATGTAGTAAGTGTTGCCGAGGCTGATATCGCATTCGCCGGCCCAGATCGCCTTGACCTGCGCGCGGTCGTTGCCCTGCGGTTTGCGGGCGAGGTTGGCTTTGACCCCTTCGAGCCAGGCCTTGGTGACCGCTTCGCCGTGGTGGTGCAGCATCGCTGCGACCAGCGCTACCGTGTAGGGGTGGGTGCCGGAACGGGTGCAGATGCGGCCTTTCCATTTCGGGTCGGCAAGGTCTTCGTAGGTGGTGACCTCTTCGGGCGCGACACGCTCTTTGGAGGCATAGACGATGCGGGCGCGGGTGGTCAGGCCCCACCAATGTCCATCGGGATCGTGGTAGGCGGCGGGGACGTTGGCGCGCAGCGTTTCGCTGTCGACAGCCTGGGTCACGCCGGCCTCGACCGCGGCGGCAAGACGCGCGGCATCAACCGTAAAGATCAGGTCAGCAGGCGAACGGCGGCCTTCGGCCTTGAGCCGTTCGACCATGCCTTTGTCAAGGAAGGCGACGTTGACCTTGATTCCGGTCGCTTCGGTAAAGGCGTCGGTCAGCGGCTCCAGCAATTCGGGCTGGCGATAGGAATAAACGTTCACCTCTTGCGCCAGCGCCGGGGCGGCGATGGCGAGGGTGGCAAGCGCGGTTGTGATGCGCAGGAACATTGGGGGATCTCCCTTGAGTCCGGTTTGATTTCACTGCGGGCTTTAAACCTGACCAAAACAATCAGGTCAATACCTGATAAAAACATTCACCTTTTGGAAGGGATGTCGAAACCGATCTTCATCGGCTGGGAACATAGCGCCACCTATGGCTTTGCCTATCATGAGGGGCTCGCGCAGCGCGGTTGCAGATATGAGCGGCGTCAGGACTGAAGGCGCAATGCAGGCGGCGGGGCCTTAGGTTTGGCCGCGCTTTTCCGCCAGCTTCGCGGCGTCCCACAAGGCATCCATTTCGGCCAGATTACTGTCCTCGGGGCGTTTGCCCTGCTTGGCCAGATCCGCCTCGATGGATTTGAAGCGGCGGGTGAATTTGGCGTTGGCGGCGCGCAGCGCCTCTTCGGGGTCGATGTCCAGATGGCGCGCGAGATTGGCCATGACGAACAGCAGATCGCCGAATTCCTCGTGCTGGTGCTCGGGGCTGGTGGCTTCGCGCAGCTCTTGTGCCTCTTCGACGATCTTGTCGATGACCTCATCGGTCGAAGGCCAGTCAAAGCCGACCCGCGCGGCGCGCTTTTGCAGTTTCACAGCCCGCATCAGGGCGGGCAGGCCCATGGCAACATCGTCCAGAACGCCGCCGCGCGCCTTGGCGGCGCGTTCCTGTGCCTTGATCGCCTCCCAATCGCGGGTTTGCTGTTCGGCGGATTTGTCCCGGCTTTCGTCACCAAAGACATGCGGATGCCGGGCAACCATCTTGTCCGACATGGTGTCGGCCACTTCGTCAAAGGTGAATAGCCCCGCCTCATCGGCCATTTGCGCGTGAAAGACCGACTGGAACAGCAGATCGCCCAATTCGCCCTTGAGTTCATCCCAAGCCGCACGCTCGATGGCATCGGCGACCTCGTAGGCCTCTTCGATGGTGTAGGGGGCGATGCTGGCGAAATCCTGTTCCAGATCCCAGGGGCAGCCTGTTTGCGGATCGCGCAGGCGCCGCATGATTTCCAGCAGGCGGGGCATGCCGCCCTTGGGATTGTGGATCAACTCTTCGCTCATTGCATCGGCCCCCGGATTGGCGTTTTGTCCTTTGGTGCGGGATTGAAGGCAAGGAGTCCAGAGATGGCGGTGGTGAACAGGATTGCAGGCTTTGCGGATGAGATGGCAGGCTGGCGGCGGCATCTGCATATGCACCCCGAGCTGTCCCTTGAGTGTTTTGAGACAGCCGCCTTTGTCGTGTCGCAATTGCGCAGCTTTGGCGTGGATGAAATCCACGAGGGAATCGCCACCAGCGGTGTCGTCGGGGTGATCGAAGGGCGCGGGCCGGGGCCGGTGACCGGGCTGCGCGCCGATATGGACGCCCTGCCGATGGAGGAGGGCACGGGCGCCGAATGGGCCAGCACTGTGCCCGGGCGGATGCATGCCTGCGGCCATGACGGGCATACCAGCATGCTGCTTGGGGCGGCGAAATACCTTTGCGAGACGCGCAATTTCGCGGGCAGGGTCG
The DNA here is from genome assembly GCF_049341065.1 of Pacificoceanicola algae. Classification (NCBI taxonomy): domain Bacteria; kingdom Pseudomonadati; phylum Pseudomonadota; class Alphaproteobacteria; order Rhodobacterales; family Roseobacteraceae; genus Pacificoceanicola; species Pacificoceanicola algae. The sequence goes on from NZ_JBMPIX010000003.1 coordinate 2,839, forward strand.
TGCTGATCTTTCAACCGGCCGAGGAAACCATTGGCGGCGGGCGGATCATGGTTGAAGAGGGGGTCATGGAGAGGTTCGGAGTCGAGGAGGTCTATGCCCTGCACACCGATCCCTATGGCGATCTTGGAGAGTTCCGGACCTGTCCCGGGCCGATCATGGCCGCTGTCGATGATTTCGAGATCACGGTGATTGGTAAGGGCGGCCATGCCGCCTATCCGCATGACTGCCGCGATCCGATGCCCTGCGCCTTTGCTATCGGGCAGGCGGTACAGTCCTTGGTCGCGCGTGAGGTGGACCCGCTGGGATCGCTGGTGATCTCGTTGACCATGGTGCATGGAGGTACGGCGTTCAACATCATCTCCGAAGAGGTGGTCTTGGGCGGTACCGTGCGCAGCCTTGACCCAAAGGTGCGCGATCTGGTCGAGGCGCGGATTGCAGCCATCGTGGCCGGGCAGGCGGCGAGTTACGGCGTTCAGGCTGCTCTGGATTACCGGCGGAACTATCCGCCCACGGTCAATCACGCGGCGCAGACCGAGTTTGCCGTGTCGGTGGCGCGCGAGGTCTCGCCTCTGGTTGTGGATGATCTGCCGCCTGAGATGGGGGCCGAGGATTTTTCCTATATGCTGAACGCGCGGCCGGGGTGTTTCCTGTTTCTGGGGCAGGGTAAGGGGCCTTCGGTGCATCATCCGCTGTTTGATTTCAATGACGCAGCGGCGCCTATTGGAGCCAGTTTCTTTGCGCGCGTGATTGAGAAGCGTCACGGGACGGGGTGACGCTCGTTTCTACGAAACATCGCCCCACCCACCGTCCCGCAGGGGCTTTTCATTCGGGGCGGCCAGGTGCAGGCTGAGTTTTGAAAGGAACATTCCATGCCCGTACTCAATTCCATCGCCGATATGGCCGAAGACATGACGACCTGGCGGCGCCATTTGCACCAGAACCCCGAGCTGGGCTTGGAGTGTCACAAGACAGCGGCCTTCGTGGTGGATCAGCTCAAGAACTTTGGCATCACTGATATCCACACCGGGATTGCGACAACCGGTGTGGTGGCGGTGATCGAAGGGCGCGGACCGGGACGCACGATTGGTCTGCGGGCCGATATGGATGCCTTGCCGATGGAGGATCTGTCGGGGACGGATCATGCGTCGAAGATACCGGGGATTGCCCATACCTGCGGCCATGACGGGCATACCACCATGCTGCTGGGGGCTGCGAAGTATCTGGCGGAGACGCGCAATTTTTCCGGCAAGGTCGCACTGATCTTTCAGCCTGCCGAAGAGGGCGAAGGCGGTGGGCGCATCATGGTCGAAGAGGGCATGATGGAGCGCTTCGGCATTGACGAAGTCTATGGCATCCACAACATGCCGGGCGGTGAGGTTGGGCATCTGCACACCACGCCGGGGGCGCTTTTGGCGGGGGTGGATACCTTTTACATTGATGTTCAGGGGGTCGGCGGGCATGGGGCGATGCCCTATCAGGCCAAGGACCCGGTGATGAGCGCTGTTGCCATCGTTCAGGCGCTGCAGACCATCGTCAGCCGGAATGTGAATGCACTTGACCAGTTGGTGATCACGGTGACGCAAATCCATGCCGATGGCGGGACCAACATTATCGCCGACACGGCGCGGATCGTCGGCACCCTGCGGTATTTCGACAAGGAGGTGCAGGCTCTGGCGCGGGCACGCATGGCCGAGATCGTGGAGTTTCAGCCAAAGGCTTTTGGACAAACCGCTGTGCTGACCTATGAGGAAGGCTATCCGCCAACGATCAATCACCCCGATCAGGCCAGTTTTGCCGCACAGGTGGCGCGCGAAGTGGTGGGGGCGGGCAAGGTTGACGACAAGTGCCAGCCGATCATGGCCGCCGAGGATTTCGCCTATATGCTTGAAGCGCGACCGGGGGCCTATTTGTTCTTGGGACAGGGCGATACGCCGGTCTGCCATCACCCAGAGTATGACTTCAACGACGAGATCGCCCCGGTGGGCGCCTCGTTCTTTGCCACGCTTGTGGAGCGTGCGCTACCTTTGTAAACCCTGCGCCTGAGGTTGGGCGGGCATCCTTTGCGGTGCCGCCCACCCACCCACCCACCCCGTCACCGCAAAGGATGCCGCTATGGCCTTGGAAGACGCCAAGAAACAGATCGATCACGCCTTTACCCGCGAAGACCTGAAGGGGCCGTCCTTTGAGAATGTCTTTGCCGGGGCGCCGTCGTTCCTGCGCCGCCGGTATACCAAGGATCTGGGCGGCGCGGATATCGCCGTGACCGGGCTGCCATTTGATCAGGCGGTGACCAACCGGCCCGGCACGCGCCTTGGGCCGCGCGCGATCCGTGAGGCATCGCTGTTGCAACCCTGTGATGCGCCTTATGGCTGGGGCTACGACGTGCTGAGCGAGTTTGCCATCGCCGACTATGGCGATATGGCCTTTGATTACGCGATGCCCTCGGAAGTGCCGGGGCGTGTCACCGAACACGTCGGCGGCATTCTGGCCACGGATACCGCTTGCATTGCGCTGGGGGGCGATCATTCGGTGACCCACGGGTGTTTGCGTGCCCATGCCTTGGTGCATGGGCCGCTGTCGGTGATCCAGATCGATGCCCATACGGACACCTGGGCCGATGATGATGCGGCGCGGGTCGATCATGGCACCTTTATGTACAAGGCCGCGAAAGAGGGGCTGGTGGTGCCCGAACGCTCGGTTCAGATCGGGATTCGCACCGATAATCCTGATCCGGTCGGTTTCAATATCCTCGACGCTCGGGCAGTGCATTCCCAAGGCCCCGAGGCGATTGCCGCGCAGGTCCGCGAGATTGTGGGCAATGCGCCGTGTTATCTGACTTTCGACATCGACGGGTTGGATCCGGCCTTTGCGCCCGGCACCGGCACGCCGGTCTGGGGCGGGCTGAGCAGCGCTCAAGCGGCGGTTTTGCTGCGTGGACTGGCCGGGATCGACCTGAAAGGTGGCGACGTGGTCGAGGTTTCGCCGCCCTTTGATCCGGCAGGGATCACCGCCATCGCGGGGGCGCATGTGGCGACGGAATTGCTGTGCCTCTGGGGGTGGACGCGGCGCTAGGGGCCTGTATCGGCGAAAATCCGGGGCCTGAGCCCCTTTGTCGGCGGGATTGTGTCAATTCACCGTGACCCCCTTTCAGAATCGTGCCCGCCCGTGTCATTCCAGTGGGGGGCGGACGTCAGACACTTGGAGCTTTCTCTTTGCGCATGATCTTTTTTGCGATCCTACTTCTGGTTATCGGCGCTTTGGCGTGGATCCGCTTTGCGCCCTCTGACCCGGCTGTCTGGAACGTTGACCCCATGGTGACGGCCGATCAGGATCTGACCAGCGGCGTGCGGCGACGCATCCCTGCGTCCGAGGGAACCTTCGCCCGTCTCAATGGCATCATCCTTGCCACCCCCCGCACCGAAGTTCTTGCAGGCTCACCTGAAGAGGGGCGCGTGACCTATGTCACCCGCAGCCTGTGGATGGGCTTTCCCGACTATACCACGGTTCAGCAAAACGACGGTTTGCTGGAGATCTGGGCGCGACTGCGCTTTGGTCAATCGGATATGGGGGTGAACCAGGCCCGGGTCGAAGGCTGGCTTGCGCGTCTGGCCGAGGTGCAGGCAAAGGGTTGACCCCTGCCGCGTCTTGGGCAATGGAACCGCATGATCCCAACTGAACGCCTACAGCAAATCAAGGAACGGCTGGAATACGTCGAGGCCCGTATGTCTTCGGGGGCGGGCGATATTGCCGAACTGGGCCGCGAATATTCCGAGCTGAGGCCGGTTGTGACTCAGATCGAGGAGTGGGAACAGCTTCAGGCCGATCTGGCCGAGGCCGAGGCCCTGCTCGCCGATCCTGAAATGAAGGAACTGGCGGAAGAGGAACTGCCGCTTCTGCGCGAGCGTCTGCCAATGGCCGAACGCGCCGTGCAACTGGCGCTCTTGCCGCGTGATGCGGCGGACAGCCGTCCGGCGGTTCTGGAGATTCGTCCCGGCACCGGGGGTGACGAAGCGGCCTTGTTCGCGGGCGATCTGGCCCGCATGTACCAGCGCTATGCTGAAAGCCATGGCTGGAAATGGGAGGTCATCGAAGAGCAGCTCAGCGATCTTGGCGGCCTGCGCGAACTGGTTGTCCGCATCGTTGGCGAGGGTGTCTTTGCCCGATTGAAGTTCGAGTCCGGCGTGCACCGTGTCCAGCGCGTGCCGGAAACCGAAAGCGGCGGGCGCATCCACACCTCGGCGGCGACGGTCGCAGTTCTGCCCGAGGCGCAGGATGTCGACATCAAGATCGACCCCAACGACATCCGCATCGACACCATGCGCAGTTCGGGCGCCGGCGGACAGCACGTCAACACCACGGATTCGGCTGTGCGGATCACGCATATTCCGTCCGGGATTGTCGTCACCAGCTCTGAAAAATCCCAGCACCGCAACCGCGAGATCGCCATGCAGGTCTTGCGCGCGCGGCTCTATGACGCCGAACGCCAGAAGATCGACAATGAACGTGCCTCGGACCGAAAGTCTCAGGTCGGGAGCGGCGATCGCAGTGAACGCATCCGCACCTACAACTTTCCGCAGGGGCGCATGACCGATCACCGGATCGGGTTGACGCTGTACCGGCTGGATCAGATCCTTCAGGGCGATCTGGATGAAATCATCGATGCGCTGACCTCGGAACATCAGGCGGCACAACTGGCCGAGATGGAGCACTAGGATGCGCGGGGCCGAACTGGTGGCGCGCGGCACTGCGACGCTGATCGAGGCCGAGGTGCCCGATGCAGGCCGCGACGCGCGGCGGCTGCTGGCGCATGTGCTCAAGGTTCCGCCGGGTCGCCTGACGCTGTTCCTGCCCGAAGAGGTCGATCCCGAACTCGAAGTGATCTTTAACGTCATGATCCAGCGCCGGGCCGAACGCATGCCGGTCAGCCATCTGACCGGTCGGCGGCTGTTCTACGGGCGTGAGTTCCTTGTCACGCCCGAAGTGCTGGACCCGCGCCCCGAAACCGAAACCCTGATCGAAGCCGCGCTTGCCGAACCTTTTGCCAGCGTTCTGGATATTGGCACAGGATCGGGCTGCATCCTGTTGACGCTTTTGGCTGAGCGTGACAGGGCCGTGGGCGTCGGGACGGACATCAGCCCGGCGGCGCTGAACGTCGCGTTCTGGAACCGGAACGCGCTGAAACTGGAGGGCAGGGCTGATCTGCGAACCGGCAGCTGGTACGCGCCTTTGGACAAGGACGACCAGTTCGATCTGATCGTTTCGAACCCGCCTTATATTGCCCTGCACGAAATGGCCCATCTGTCCCCCGAAGTGCGCGATCACGAGCCGCGCCTGGCCCTGACCGATGAGGCTGACGGCCTTCAGGCCTATCACGCGATCTGTGCCGGTGTGATGCGCTGTCTCGCCCCCGGCGGACGGCTGCTGGTCGAGATCGGCCCGACGCAGAGCGCCGAAGTGGCCTCCCTGATGACGGCGGCGGGCCTGCGCGGAATCGCTGTAATTCCCGACCTTGATGGCCGTGATCGTGTGGTCGTGGCCACTCATCCGGGGCAAACTGGCTGAAAACCGCATCAAATCCGCATAATCGGGGCATTTCTCCTTGCCCAATACGCAGATTCTATGTTTAGAAGCACATGTCGAGAAGCTTGATCGTAACTTTTGCGGTCGCGCCCGACGTCAAGCCAACATTCAGGTGACCCCTAAATTGAACTGGCGCAGGATGCGCCGTGGTGGTCACGAAACAGTCGAAAAGCAGGCTGGATATCTTAAATATGCGATCTTCCAAATCTCGTTCGCGGAACAAGAACAACCGCAACCGTAACAATAGCAATACCCTTGGTAATGTTGTGAACCGCGTGTTCGACAGCAATGGCCCCGAGGGTAAGGTTCGCGGCACGCCGCAACAGATCATCGACAAGTACAACCAGCTCTCGCGCGACTCGGCGCTTGGCAATGACCGGGTGGCCACTGAAAACTTTCAGCAGCACGCCGAACATTACCTGCGCTTGCTGAGCGAAGCCCAAAAAGAGATGGACGCCAAACGCGAAGCGCAAGAGCGCGAAAATCGCGAAAGGCAGGCTCAGCGGGATCGCGAACGCACCGACCGCGACGTGCCACGAGGTCGGCGCGACGATGAAGGCGGACAGCCCGAAGTGTCCAATGCTCCGGCGGGCACCGGCGAACAGCCCGGCTCGGGCGATCAACCGGACGTCTATGATCTGACGGCTGAGGCAGAAGATGATGGCCCGGGTCTGGTCGATACTCCGGAATCGCGCAATGCGCCGCGGCCTGTGGCCGAGGCCCAACCCGCTGCCGAGGCTCAGCCCAAAGCTGCTGCCGAGGCCCCGGCCAAACCGAAAAAACCGCGCGCCCCGCGCAAACCCCGTGCCAAGAAACCAGCGGAAGCCACCTCCGAGGCACCGGCTGCTCCTGCCTCGGGCGATGCATCGGACGCGGCTGAATAAGCACCCAAGGCTGACTTCTAAATGCAAAAGCCGCGCGGAACCTCCGCGCGGCTTTTTTGCCGTCCCATCAGGGAAACGTCAGCCCGAGGCCAAGCTCCGCGCCAAGGCACAGAACCCCTCCAGCGGCACACGCTCGGCGCGTTCCGTCGGCGCGATCCCAACGGCTGTCAGATGATCCTCGATATCCGGCGCAAGCCCCTTGAGCGCCGCGCGCAGCATCTTGCGCCGCTGGTTGAAAGCGGTGGCAACAACGCGTTCAAGCACCTTTGGATCGGCGGGATAACGCGGCTCGGGCAGGGCGGTGAAATGAACCACCGCGCTGCTGACCTTGGGGGCAGGGGTAAAGGCCTCGGGGGGCAAGTGCAGGGCAATCCGCGCATCCGTGCGCCATTGCGACAGAATCGCCAGCCGCCCATACGCCTTGGACCCCGGCTGCGCGACGATCCGTTCCGCGACCTCTTTCTGAAACATCAGCGTCAGCGACGACCAGAACGGCGGCCAGACCTCTGGCGTCAACCAGCGCACCAACAGTTCGGTGCCGACATTGTACGGCAGGTTGGCACAGATCGCGATGGGCGGGCTCAGATGCGCTAGCGGATCGATCTTCAGGGCGTCGCCCTCGATCACCTCAAGCCGACCAGGATAGGCGCGCGCGATCTGTTCCAGCGCGGGCAAGCATCTCGAGTCCTTCTCGATGGCAAGAACCTTGCGCGCCCCTTCCGCCAACAGCCCTCGGGTCAGCCCGCCCGGGCCGGGGCCGACCTCGATCACATCAGTGCCGGACAGATCTCCCGCAATCCGCGCGATCCGGGACGTCAGGTTCAGGTCCAGCAAAAAGTTTTGCCCCAAAGCTTTGCGTGCGCGCAGCTCATACGTCGCGATCACATCGCGCAGGGGGGGCAGGTCATCAATCGCGCTCATGGTTTCACTGGTCCAAAAATATCCCGGGGGAGGCGCCTTGGCGCCGGGGGCAGAGCCCCCTTATACAGTGCCGCCCGCCATGGTCCACGCCAGACGCAAAGCCGCCAAGGTCGAAGAAGGATTCGCCTGCCCGGTTCCGGCGATGTCAAAGGCGGTGCCATGGTCGGGCGAGGTGCGGACAAAGGGCAGGCCAAGCGTCACGTTCACCCCGCGGTCGAAATCCAGCGTCTTGATCGGGATCAGCGCCTGATCGTGGTACATGCAAACCGCCACGTCATAGCGCGCGCGCGCGGCGGCGTGGAACATGGTGTCGGCGGGCAAGGGGCCTGCAATCTGCATCCCCTCGGCGCGCAGCCGGTCCAGCACCGGGGTGATCACCTGCGCCTCTTCCAGTCCCATGCGCCCGCCTTCTCCGGCGTGCGGGTTCAGCCCGGCCACGGCGATACGTGGGTTGGCAATGCCAAAGCGCGCCTGCATGGCCTGATGGGTGATGCGCAACCGCCGCTCCAGCAGGTCCGGCGTCAGCGCCAAGGCGACGGCGGACAAGGGAATGTGAATGGTGACGGGCACCACGCGTAGCATGTCCGAGGCCAGCATCATCACCACCTCATCAGCGTCCGCCAGATGCGCCAGAAACTCGGTATGACCGGGATAGGCAAAGCCCGCGCCTTCGGCCAGCGCCTGCTTGTGGATTGGCAGGGTGCAAAGAGCCGAGGCCGCACCAGAGGTGACCTGCGCCACACCCGCCTCGATCGCGGCGATCACGCCTTTGGCGTGGGTGGGCTGCGCCTGTCCCGGCACGCGTAGGCCGTCAAACGTCATAGGCAGCACTGGCAGGGCCCGCGCGCCTGTTTCGGCGGCCTCGGCCGGGCTGGCGATCACGGAATGCGGGACGCTGCCGGGCAGATGGCGAGGATCGCCGATCCAGTAAAAGGGCAAGGCGCCGCGCAGCGCCCGCCAACAGGATTCGATGATTTCCGGGCCGATCCCGGCCGGTTCGCCGCAACTGACGGCGATCGGGGCCGGGGTCATTTCTGAACGATGCGGGAGTCGGCGCGCAATTGCGCGAGATAACCGTCTGCCAGTGCCGTAAGACGGCGATTTCGCAGACCCAGGGTGAATTCCTGACGGTCCACGTCCTCGGCAATCTTGTTGGTGCGCCCGCAGAGCATCAGGAACACCAGCGTCTGGCCATTGGCCCGGGTCAGCGCGGTCGATACTTCGCCAGCGTCCAGTTTGGACAGCTCATAGGCGATATCCGTGGGGATCTCTGCCGGGGGCAGGGTGCCGCGTTCCAGTACTTCGGCGGGCTGGCCCTTGGCGATACCATAAAGGTCGTCGCAGCGATCAACGCGGCCCTGAAGCACGCGTGCCTTGGCCAGCGTTTCCTCGGACCGGCCACCGGGCATGTAGTAGGCGGCGTAATCGATCGAGGAGATCTCGGGCGCGCTATAGCCGGTTTCCTCGATGTCGCGCAGTTGGAACAGCGCGATGGCATTGGGGATCGGCAGCGGGTCGGTCACTTCACCGGGCTTCAACGCCAGCACAAGCGGTTGCAGAACCGGCGGCAGTTCCTTGATGTCCCGCCAAGGCAGACGCCCGCCGTTGCCGCGAGACGGTGTTGCCGAATAGCGCCGCGCTTCGGCAGAAAACTCCGAGGTGGATGTCATCTGGGAAATCCGGGCAGCGCGGGCGCGAACGGTCTCTTCCTGTTGCGGGGGCATCGGCATGATGATTTCCGACAAGAGCACCCGCACGCTGCTGCCCGAGCCATCGGCGGCCAGGGCACGGTCCACTTCATCTTCCGAGACCGTGGCGCGCCCGGCAAAGCGCTGACGCACCAACATCCGCCAAGCCAGACCGGCCTTGACGAAATCGCGGAAGGTTTCGGCCGAGACATTGTTGGCCTCCAGCACCTTGATGAATTCGTCGCGGGACAGATTGGCGCGCTCGGCAAATTCCGACATGCCTTCGAGGATCTCTTCGCCCGAGGGGCGGACACCGGCTTCAAACGAGGCCTGAAGCCGCAGCCGGTCGTCGATCAACTGTTCGCGGGCCAGCTTTTGCAGATCGCCCGGCGCGTTCAGAAGGCGCAGCATTTCGGCGCGCTGTTGCAGTTCATACCCGGTGATGACCAGATCATTCACGATGATGGCGGGCGAAAACAGCCCCTGCGCCTGAACCTGAACGGCGCCGACTGGCGCAATGGCCAAGGTCACGGCTGTTGCCAGCCTGGCAAGGAAGCGGGTCATTGATTGCATGTGCGTCGATACTCCTTGGCGCTGCCGCTGGTGCCGAAGCCCTGTAGCGCGACAGTCAGGTCGAAATCCGTGCTTGGTTCAAGATTGGTAGCGGATGCATAGCGGCGCTGCACCCCGAAATCCACCTGAACGCATTCATTGCGGTATTGCAGGCCCAGCCCGACGCGGTCAAGGTTGCGTTTGGCCAGATCATAGCGCCACTCGGTCGATCCGGTCCAATGGCGCGAAAACCGGTAGCTGCCGTCAAAGGTCCATTCGGATTGGGCGTCAGGACGGTCTTCGGCGGGGTCCGTTACCAAAAGAACATAAGACGCGCCAAGCTCCATCCGTGTATTGGACCAGCCTGCGCGGGCCTCGGCCTTGGAAAAGCGCAGGGACTCATCCAGAAGGCCGCGCGCCACAAGGTTCAGGCCGGACTGATGGGCAAAGCGTCCGGCGATCAACCAGTCGCTAGTGCTGCCGGACAGGCCCGAGGACCGGCTGAACTCCGGGTCAGCGTCGTCCCGCCAAACTTTGCCAAAGGTCAATGCCGCCGACCAGCCAGAGGGCGCCTGATGCATCCAGCGCAGGCCGGCAGCCAGCGTGCGGCCATGTTCGCGCCGATCTGCGGCGGGAAAGCGCGACAGCGACAGCAGGTTGGCTTCGTCAAATTCGACCCGTGTGCTTTCGTCATTTGGGTTGCCCGGGCGCGTGCCGCCGACCCAGCCAAATTGCAGCAATGGTTCGATCAGGGTGCGCCCGCCGCCCGCGCCTTGTTTCTGGAAGGGCCAGCGCAATTCCAGCGCCACGCCCGGCGTCGCGCGAGACACGTCAGCGACCGATGTGATGTCCTGCCGCGTGCTGTAGCGATCCAGCCAGAGATGTGTGGACACCCCGGCGCGAATCCCGCCCGGCAAAGTCCAGCGACGGCGCCAGCTGGCCTCGGCATTGATGCGGTTGACGTCGCGCCCGTCTACGTCGGTATCTGCATCCGCGCTGTCGAAGGGAATCGAGGAATAGCGAAAATGGCCATGGGCCTCGGCGGACAGCCGCAGCTCGCCACCCAGCAGGCTGGGAAACTGGCGCCGTTCCATGCGCGCGAAGCCGACGATCGTGGGCTGCGTGTCGTTGTTTTCGGAGGTGCGCAGGGATTGGTAATGCACCAGCCCGGCCTCAATGAATTCGTCCCGACGCACGCGGGTCAGCGTCATGGTGCTGTCCAGACGGTCCGCCCCGGTCACGTCATAGTCGTTCAGGTACGAAGTGTCCGATGTGGTCTTGAGATCAAATTCCAGCTTGAAGTCACGTTTGAGGTCAAAGGCACCCTCGGCAAACAGGTATCCGCGCGCCTCGTCCGGACGCAGGGTGTCGCTGGACAGCGCGCCGGTCAGTTGCAGATCGCCGTTGCGAAAGGCCTGCCGATAGCGGAACTCAAGCGTGCGGGTCTTGGGTGACAGGTAAGGGGTCAGCGTGATGTCGCGGTGATCGCCAATCGGGATGAAGTAAGGGATCTTGATCCCGAACCCCAAAAGCGTCGAACTGCGCAGCGAGGGGATCATGAAGCCGCGGGCGCGTTTGAGCGTGGGGTCCGGCAGACGCATGCGCGGCAGGTAAAAGATCGGGACATCCAAAACGCGCAGTTGGGCGTTGTCGAAATAAAGCTGCCGTTCTTGCTGGTCATGCACCACGCGGCTGGCGCGAATTTGCCAGAGCGGGGCGCTGTCATCGCCGCAGACCTGACAGGAAGTGACGGCCACGCGCGACAGTTGCGTGTAGCGGCCTTCGACGCGGCGGGCTTCGACCGCGGCCAGTTGCAGCTGCTGGTCCATGATCATGCGCGCACCGCGCAGCAGGCCGTTGCGCAGGCCCTGATCCAGCGTTGCGTCATCGGCCAGAAGAATGTTGCCGGCTTCGTCCGTGATGCGGATCGGGCCTTCGATGGTCAGGGTGTCGCTGTCGCGGTCATAGGTGATGCGCGTGGCGATCAGGCGGACGCCTTCATGCAGCGCCTCGACATTGCCCGTGGCGATCAGCAGCGCTTCGTTTTCGACATAGACCTGATCGGCGATCAGCAAGGCGGGCGTGCTGGGCGCAGTCGTATCGTCCTGCGCCAAGGAGGGCAGGGCCGAGACCAGAAGAAAGGCCAAGATATGGAGAAGACGAGTCATCCATCCTCCATATGCAGTATCAACCCCAGTGCAAGCAAGACCGAGGCGACCGGCGGCACCCAAGCGGCCAACAGCGGCGACAACTGGCCGTTCTCACCAAGGATCTGTGCAAAGTTGCGGACATAGTACAATCCAAAGCCCAACAGCACGGCTGACAGCACCGATACACCGGTGCGGCCAAGGCGGGTGGGGCGCATGGTAAAGGCGGCGCCGATCATCATCATGGCGACCAGAAACAGCGGGCGGGCCAGTTCCATATTCATCCAGACAATATGGCGCCGCGCAGAAAAACCTGCCTCTTCAAGGCTCAGGATAAAGGCAGGCAGATCCCAGATGGCGATGGCGGACGGTTTGCCGAACCTGTCACGAATGCTGTCCTTGGTCAGGGTAGAGGGCAGCGAAAGGCTGTCGTGGGTCTTGGACCCGGCTTCGGGGTTGAGACCCGCTGCCAAGGGCCACGCCTTGGCGTTGGTGAGCAACCATTCGCCGTCCATAAGCTCGGCCTGCTCGGCAATAATCCGCTGCACTGCGCTGCCACCGGGGGCGTAGACAACGAAACTGACGTCGAAAAGAACGGTCGCCTCGGCGTTTGCGCGGGCGGCGCGGATCACCGATTGGCCTTTGGGTCCACCCTGACGCAGCCAAAGCCCTTCCGGGCCAATGGACATGGCGGACGCGCCGCCATTCTCATAGGTTTCGCGCAGGTCCGAGTAGCGTTTCGACGTCGCCGCGACGATCGGGTTCATCATCGCCACGACCAGTCCGCCAATGATCAACGCCACAACCACCGGAGCCATCAGCGCTGTCAGGCCGGACCGCCCGGCGGCGCGCGCTACAACCAGTTCAGAGGACCGCGCAAGGCCAAGGAACAGTGCCACGGTCGACAGGATCATCACCAGAGGCAAGATCTGGTACAGCCCTTCGGGCAGTTTCAGAGCCACCAGTTGCAAAAGTTGCCCCAGTGTTGGATCGCCGTCGATTCGGCGCATTTCGTCCATCAGGTCAACAAAGGCCTGAAACAGCGCGAAAACCGCGAGGATCGACAGGAAAAGCCAAAGGAAGCGGCGGGCAAAGTAATAGTGCAGCGTCATGCGGGCACCTCTTGCGCGGTGCCGCGTTTGGGCCGATAGGGGCGGCTGGCTTGCCGGAGCAGGGCGCAGACAATCGCAATACCGACGAGGCTGGGCAGATAGACCAAAGGCCAAAGGGCAGGATCGCCGCGAACCGGGTCTGTCACAGCGCTTTCAACCGTCTTCACCAGAACCAGCAGGAAAATCGCCCCGACGATTTGGCGGGTGACACCAAAACGCGAATAGCCGCCGACCATCAATCCGGAAAAGCCCATCAGCGCCGCGACGATGCACAGCAGCGGCCCCTGAAAACGCATGTGCGCCTCTTCGAGCACTTCGCCGGGCGATTCATTGGCCTCGACGGCGACGGCATCGGTTTGCGTCAAAAGTTCCCATGTGGGGATGTAGTTGACCTTGCGGCGCCCGCGGCTGGCCTGCGTCACCAGCCCTGAGACATCATAGACGAGATCAGTGAAATTGGTGGTTGAAAGCCGCTCGGTTTCAAGATTCAGCGTTTGCGCCATCCCTGCCAGCATGGCCAGTTTGGGCCCGGCGTCGTCGCGCAAAAGGTATGCCTTTTCAGCGGTATAGGTCACTTCGCGCCCAGCCTGCCTGCGGTCGGACAAGAGGACATCGCGCAATTCGCCGGTTTCGGTGATGTCGCGGATATAGAAGGTCACGCCCTGCGTTGGATGCAAAAAAGCGCCTTCACGCAGCAGGCGCGCGCTGAGCGAGCCGGAAATCTCGCGCTCGCGCAGGCGCAGCTGTTCCAGAGAGGCGGGAACCAGAATATGGGTCAGGATTGCCATCATCAGGGCGATCAGAATGCCGAAGAATAGCACCGGCCGTGCCATCCTCCACGGCGAAAACCCGACCGATTGCAGCACCGTCAGTTCCGAGTCGCCGGTCAGTCGATTGGTGACATAGACCGCTGCGGCAAAGCCAGCCATCGGCACCACAAGGGCGATCACCGAGGGCAAGGAAAGGGCTGAAAATTCGAGGAACACGCCAGCTGAATGGCCATCCGCAATGAGTCTGTCGAAAAGGACCACAGCCCGATTGACCCAGTAGACCGAGACAAGCACCAGGGCGAAAAATCCGAACAACACCATCAATTGCGACAGCATGTACCTGTCGAATCTTTGCACTTCGGGCCCCTTACCACCTGAACTTTCCGTTTCATCTCTACCGGATCGGCGCGCGCGGGGAAAGCTGACTCTGGTCATTGCGCGCGGGCAGGGCTACCTCTTGGCGGAACACGTCTTAGGAGTTTGAGATGACCGAACCGCGCGAGATCACATTTGCCGAAATTAATCTTGATGGGCTGGCCGAGGCCACGGGCCACGTGGCGCTTCTGGTCAACGAGGCCGGAACACTGACGCCGGGTACGCGGCGGTTGAACCGGCTGACCAAAGGCGCGGTGGTCCGTGCGCTGGCCTCGGAGGCCTGGGGCAAGTTGAAAGAAGGCGAGGCGATGAACCTTTCGATGCCCGTTGGACTGGCGGCTGACGCCGTGACGCTGGTGCGGCTTGAGCGTCGTCCGACAGTGGCGATGGCGCGCAAGGCGGGGGCGGCCTTGGCCACGGCTGCGGGCGCCAAGCCGGTGACGCTGCTGGTCGAGGGCACAACCCGGGCTCCGCAGATCGCGCTGGGACTGGCCTTGCGTGGCTACCGCTTTACCGACCACCTTTCTGACAAGGGTGAGGCACCGGCGCCCGCTGTCCTGATGTGCAAGGACCCGGTTGCAGTTCAGGCGGCGGCAAACAATGCGATGGCCGTGGCGCAGGGCGTATTCTTCACCCGTGATCTGGTTTCGGAGCCGGCCAACGTTCTGACCACCACAGAATTTGCCGGCCGTCTGGAGGCCTTGGGCGACCTGGGCGTCCAGGTTGAGGTGCTGGAAGAGGATAAACTTGCCGAACTGGGCATGGGTGCGCTTTTGGCCGTCGGGCTGGGGTCGGAAAGCCCGTCGAAGGTTGTGATCATGCGGTGGAAGGGCGGGCAGGGCGCGCCATTGGCCTTGGTTGGCAAAGGCGTGGTTTTTGACACCGGCGGTATCAGTCTGAAACCGGCGCAGGGCATGGAAGACATGACCATGGACATGGGCGGCGCCGGTGTTGTGGCCGGGGTGATGAAAACTCTGGCGCTGCGCAAGGCCAAGGCCAACGTGGTGGGTCTTGTCGGCTTGGTCGAGAACATGCCGTCTGGCAAGGCCACGCGTCCGGGCGACATCGTCACGTCGTTGAAGGGCGATACGATCGAAGTGATCAACACCGACGCTGAAGGGCGACTGGTTTTGGCCGACGTGCTTTGGCACGCGCAAGAGGCGGAAAAGCCTGCTGCCATGGTCGATCTGGCCACGCTTACTGGCGCCTGCATCATTGCTTTGGGCCATGAAAATGCTGCCGTCTTTTCGAACGACGACGATTTCGCAGGTGGCTTCCTCAAGGCCGCTGAAACCGAGGGCGAGGGCGCATGGCGAATGCCTCTGGGTCAGGCCTATGACGAGCAGATCAAGACCCTGAAAGCGGATATGAAGAACACCGGCGGTCGCCCTGCGGGGGCGATCACCGCAGCCCAGTTCCTCAAGCGCTTTGTCAAGGACGACATGCCGTGGATCCATCTGGACATCGCGGGCGTCGCGCAGATCGCCAAGGATACCGCCTTTGCCCCCAAGGGCGCTACGGGCTGGGGCGTCATGGCGCTGGATCGGCTTGTGCGCGATCGGTTCGAGCAGGACTGACGTGATATGGGCGCGGCCTTCTTCTATCACCTGACGCGTCGCCCGCTTGAGGCGACGCTGCCCGTGCTTTTGGAAAAATCCATCGGCGCGGGCTGGCGGGTTGCCGTGCGTGGCAGCGCGCGCGAACGTATGGACTGGCTTGATCAAAAGCTGTGGCAAGGTCCGGAAGACGGCTTTCTGCCACATGGGATGGCGGGCGGCCCGCATGACGTCGATCAACCGGTTCTTTTGACGTGGAGCGTCGAGGCCGCGAACGACCCGCAATGCCTGATGACCATAGACGGCGCCGAGATCACGCCAGAAGAGGTGCAGAGGCTGGAACGTGCCTGCATCTTGTTCGATGGTCACGACCCGGAGGCTTTGCACGTGGCACGCGGTCAATGGAAGGCGCTGACCAGCGCCGGGTGTTCCGCGCAATACTGGTCCGAAGAATCCGGTCGTTGGGAAAAGAAAGCCGAGGCTTGATCGTTTTCAGCGCTCGAGCACCAGTCGTCCGCCGGAAATCTCGATCCGGTGAAAGCGCTGAAGATAGGTCATTCCCAACAGCGAAGTGTCCATTTCTCCGGCGTTCACAAAAGCTGGCATGTTGCGGTCGACAAAAGGCCCCAGCGCCACGCGGTCCAATGTCACCGGAGCCGTCTTGACGGCGCCATTGGCCGTCATCGCCTGCGAATAAAAGGCCAAGGTGCCCGCGTCGATTCCGGCGCGTTCCGCATCCCGCTGCGTCAGCACCACCGCCGAGGCGCCGGTGTCCACGACAAAGCGCGTCGGCTCTCCGTTCAGGTCAAGCGTCACATAGTAATGCCCGTCGGGCGCGAGTGGCAGTTCGATCCGGCCCTGATCGGCAAAGACTGCCTGTCTGGGTTGCACGGTCTGGCGAATGTCGCCCCAAAGGCCGATGCCCGCGATGACGCCGAGAAAGATCAGCGCCCAGGCTGAGAGTTGCTTTATCTTGGTGCTCAGGCTGTCGCGGTTCTCGATGAAGAACCAAAGCACAAGCACGCCGCCCAAGAGCAACAAATAGACAAAACGCCCCGTTTCCCAAGATGACATGCTCAGCTCCCACTCAACCACATATTCAAATGTAGGGGGCCGGGTGTCGAATTTCACCCTGCAGAGGCAGCAAAGCCGAAGGCCCGCAAACCATCAAGCACAAATTGCACCGAAAGTGCGGCCAGAAGCATGCCCAATAGGCGCGTCACTACGGTGATGCCGGTTTTGCCAAGTGCCCGTTCGATCAGGCCTGCCGACAGAAACAATGCCAGGACGATCACCAGAACCGCCGCCATGACTCCCAGAACCGAGGCCATGGCCAAGGCGCCGTCAGCCTGTCCGGTCAGAAGGATGATCGAGGCGATTGACCCCGGACCAGCGATAAGCGGGATGGCGATGGGAAAGACGGACGGGTCAGGGAAATCCTCGGTTTCGGTCTGGTCCTCGCGCCGTTTGGTACGGCGTTCGAACAGCATGTCGAGGGCGGTCAGGAACAACAGGATGCCGCCCGCGATGCGGAAGGCAGGCATCGATATGCCGATGAACCCTAGCACGGCCTCGCCGAAAAAGGCGAAGAGCGTCAACAGTGTAAAGGCAATAAGGCAAGACCGAAGCGCCACCGAACGGCGGTGCCTTGCATCGGTACCCGTCGTCAGTGCGATGAACATCGGCGTCAGACCAACAGGGTCGATGACCACGAAAAGTGTCGCGAAGGCGGTGATGAGAAAGGCGCTGTCCATGGGTTTGGTTAGCTTGCCGCCATGGTTGGCGCAAGTCGTCTGTCAGATGATTGGAACGGAACCGGGGGCTGAGCCGCATTGCCGATCACAAAGGCGAAGGCTTATCGAGATTTAATGTGATCGGAGTCGTTTGATACGGCGATACCTATTTGGCGGTGGTCATTTGCCGGACAGCCCGCCATTGCCAAGGCTGATCAAGCAACCGAACACGAGGCAAGTGATCGGGTATTTCAAGCTTCTGCCGCTTCCAGCTTTTCCAGCGCTGCTTCCCACATCGCTTCTGCGCGGCGCAGCCCGTCCATGACCTCGGCGTATTTCTTGTTCCAGACTTCCAGTTCGCCGACCTTGTCATTTTCGTACAGCGCCGGGTCTGCTAGCTTTTCCGCCAGCTTTTCGCGCATCTCTTCGATCTTGGTGACGCGATCTTCGCATTTCCGGGCTTGCGCGCGAAGTTCAAGGATTGCGTCCCGCGATGGGCGTTTGGGCTTTTCCTTGGGCTTTTCGGGGCGCGCAGGGGCATCGCGGGTCAGCAGCATGGCACGATAGGCGTCGAGGTCGTCCTCGTAGGGTCTGACGGTGCCATCCTTCACCAGCCAGAGCCGGTCAGCGACCATCGACAACAGGTGCATGTCGTGACTGACAAGGATCACCGCGCCGGAATAGGCGGTCAACGCTTCGACCAGCGCCTCGCGCGATTCGATATCAAGGTGGTTGGTCGGCTCGTCGAGGATCAACATATGCGGCGCGTCGAGCGTTGCCAGCAGCAAGGAGAGGCGCGCCTTTTGGCCCCCCGACAAACGCCCAACCTCGGTTTCTGCCTGCGCGGCCATCAGGCCGAAGCCTGCCAGCAGGGCGCGCAGCTTGGCGGGCGGGCTGTCGGGGCGCTCGCGTTGCAGATGCTGGATCGGGGTCTCGTCCAGATGCAATTCGTCGACCTGATGCTGGGCGAAATAGCCGATGCGCAGCTTGGAAGACCGGTTCATGCGGCCGTCCATCAGGGGCAGGCGGTCGGACAGCAGTTTCGAAAGGGTCGATTTTCCCTGACCGTTCTTGCCGAGCAGGGCGATGCGGTCGTCCTGATCGATCCGAAGGTTCAGCCGGGACAGAACGACGGTATCGCCATACCCGGTTGATCCGTTTTCGATATTGATGATTGGTGGAGACAATTCGTCTGGCTGAGGGAAGTTGAACACATGCTTGGCGGCATCCTCGGGCGCGCTGATCATATCCATCCGTTCGATCATCTTCAGGCGCGACTGGGCCTGCTTGGCCTTTGACGCCTTGGCCCGGAAGCGATCGACAAAGCTTTGCAGATGCTGTCGGCGGGCGTCCTGCTTTTTTGCCATTGCGCTGGCCTGCGCGCGGCGCTCGGCGCGCTGCTTGGCAAAGCCGTCATAGGGCACGCCGTAATAGGTCAGCTGCTTGTCTTCGAGATGCAGGATGCTGTTCACGGCGCGGTTCAGAAGGCCGCGATCGTGGCTGATCACGATGACGGTGTGGGGGTACTTCTGCAGATAGCTTTCCAGCCAAAGCGCGCCTTCGAGGTCCAGATAGTTGGTTGGCTCGTCCAGAAGCAGCAGATCGGGTTGTGCAAACAGCACACCGGCCAGCGCGACGCGCATCCGCCAGCCGCCGGAAAAGGCTGAGGAGGGCTGCAATTGCTGTTCGGGATCAAACCCAAGTCCGCGCAGGATCGTGGCGGCGCGGGCCTCGGCGCTCCAGGCATCAATGTCGGCGAGACGGGTCTGGATATCCGCGATGCGGTGGCTGTCCGTGGCGGTCTCGGCTTCGGACATAAGCGCGCTGCGCTCGGTGTCGGCGGCAAGCACCGTGTCGATCAGCGAGGTTTCTGAGGCCGACACCTCTTGGCTGACGCCGCCAATGCGCGCGCGCGAGGGTAAGGTGATGTCGCCTTGGTCAAGTGTCAGATCACCCTTGATCAGGCGGAACAGCGTCGTCTTGCCCGCGCCATTGGGGCCGACGAGGCCAACCTTGTGACCATCGGGAATGGTGGCAGAGGCGCCCTCGAACAGAGGGCGGCCTTCGACAGAATAGGAAATATCTTGGATACGCAGCATAATCAGGGCCAATGTCAGAGGCGCCGATCGCTGTCAATGAGCCGCGCCGTCAAGCCATAACCTTCGGGCACTCTCTTGGCTTCACTGGTCCATAAATATCCCGGGGGTTTGGGCGCTGGCCCCAATCTGCGCGGCGTTTGCCAAAGGGCACGAAGGGCTTTTCAAATCTTGCGGTTCATGTTAGCGCCCCGCGCAATAGACATGCCCGGACGTGGTGTCCGGGCCTTCATTGATGGAGCATACCCATGGCCCTTGAGCGCACCTTTTCGATCATCAAGCCCGACGCAACCCGCCGCAACCTGACTGGCAAGATCAACACCAAGTTCGAAGAAGCGGGCCTGCGCATTGTCGCTCAGAAGCGCATTCACATGACCAAAGCTCAGGCTGGCAAGTTTTATGAAGTGCACGCCGAGCGCCCGTTCTATGATGAGCTGTGCGAATTCATGGCCTCCGAGCCGGTGGTTGTGCAGGTTCTGGAAGGCGAAGGCGCCATTGCCAAGAACCGTGAAGTCATGGGCGCAACCAACCCGGCAGACGCGGCCCCCGGCACCATCCGTGCCGAGTTCGCCGAATCGGTGGGCGAAAATTCGGTCCACGGATCGGACGCTCCGGAAACCGCAGCCGTCGAGATCGCCTATTTCTTCTCAGGCCTTGAGCTGGTTGGCTAAATATTTCGGGTTCATCTGACCTGAAAACAATGAAAAGCGCCCTGCGGGGCGCTTTTTGCATTCTTGAGCGGATCAAGCCGGAGTCATGCTCGCATCAGGCACTGTCCCGGCGGCAAGGGACAAGGAACTTGGCGGACGAGGGGCCTGTTCGGCGGCTTGTTGCGCTTCCACATGGGCGCGCAGCAGCGCGGCGTTACGCAGGTTGGCTTTGAAGCCAATGTCGAAGACATCACCGATCAACGGGATAAGTCCTATCACCCAGTCTGCCCCGATATTGGCGAGCATACGCCGTTGCAAGCGCCGCGGTGCGCGCAGGTCTCGGGCTGACTTCACGATATAAAGGGAGGGCGCCAGAGCCAGCGCATCACCGACGCCGGGAACCAGCCCAATCAGGCTGTCCCAGCCAAAGGTGATGCGGGTGAAGGGCAGACGAAACGCGCTGTCCATGCGGCGCGCAATCGACTCGGCCCGCTCGACGTGCCTCAGGTCGGTGTTGCGTGCCATCGGTTACACCCGGCTCGGTTCGTGACCTGTGCGGGCGATGATCCAGACAGCGTGCACGATTCCCGGTATATAGCCCAGAAGCGTCAGCAGGATGTTCAGCCAGAAATGTTTGCCCAGTCCAACCTGAAGGAAGACGCCAAGCGGCGGCAGAATAACGGCGAAAATGATACGAATGAGGTCCATTAGGGGCCTCCTCTTTGTCGAGTTGCGTTCATTTGCATAACCGTGAGAGGCCGATTTGGTTCCCGATCAGCGTTCGATGCCTATCTCGCGCAGGAAGCGGCCAAGGCCTTCGGGAAGGGCGTTCGGGGATTTGGAAGTGTTGGACTTCAGGCTGTCGAACTGGAGGCGAAGCGCTTGTTTTTCCTTGCCTTTGCAATCGTTCCAGGGCCGCCCCTGCAGGGCCATATGCAACACGTAATAGCCGATGAAATGCGGGCGCGTTCCGGCCTGAAGCATCCGGGCATAGGCATCGTGTGCGCCCAAGGCCCGCAGGGTTTCGGCGTCGGGGATGCCCGCGCGTTTGCACTCGGCCTCGAAGGCGGGGCCAAGGTTGCGGATCGAAGAGATCGGCGTGTTCATTTCAGCAGGGCGTCGACCTTGGCGCCGGGCATGCCTTGGCCCAGAAGGTCGAATTCGCCATTACCAAACATCTGGAGAGCGGCGTCGTGGATCACGCGATGCGTGACGCGGGCAAGTGCTGCGCCAAGCGACAGGCGCGCAACGCCCGCAGCAGCGAATTCGGTCCGACTGCGGGTCGCGTAAGGGCCAGCAACAAGGGCGTTCACCGGAAGCGATGTGGCGGCGCAGATGGCGCTCAGATCGTCAAAACGGGGTGGCAGCGGGATATAGACGCAATCGGCGCCTGCCTTTTCGTAGCTTTGGATGCGGGCGATTGCTTCGGGCAGATCATAGTGGCCGTTCATCACGCCATCGGCGCGTGCGACCAAGACGAAATCGCGCGGCAGGCTGCGGGCCGCTGAGGCGGCGGCGCGGATGCGTTCGGCAGCCAATGCGGCGTCGTAAGGGGCATCCGAGGGCAGGGCGGTGTCTTCGATGGAAATACCGGCAAGACCGGCTTCGGCAGACAGGCGGACGGTTTCGGCGCAGGTATCGGGCGCTTCGCCAAATCCATTCTCGAAATCGCCGGAAACGGGCAGGTTTGTCGCGGCGATCAGGTCTTGGGCGTGGGCGAGCGCTTCGTCGCGGGTGACGTGGCCCATGTCGGGGCGGCCGAGGGTGAAGGCATGCGCAGCGGAGGAGGTGCCGATGGCCTGAGCGCCAAGCGATGCCAGCATCTTGGCCGACCCGGCGTCCCACGCATTGGCAAGGATAAAGGGGTTGCCGGGCTGGTGCAGGGCGCGGAAAGCGGGGCCGGGATCATGTGTCATGTTGGGCCTTTTCAGCTAGTGTTTCGGCAAAAGCGCACAGCTCGCGCAATGCTTGGGCGAGCAGGGCGTCGTCGACGGTCAGAGCGACGCGGATGTGCCCCGCTGCGGAGTTGCCAAAGCTTTCGCCCGGCATGACGGCGATGTGGCGGGCGTCCAGAAGCGCCTCGGCAAAGTCGCGGCCTGACAGGCCCGTGGCGCGGATGTCCAGCATGACATACATGGCGCCTTGCGAGGGGATGGCGGTGACGGTGTTCTGCGCGGCAAGGATGTCGAGGGCAAGGGCGCGGCGGCGGCGGAAGGGCTCGGCCACTTCGTCCTGCAGCCATGCGCCTTGGTTCAGGGCAAACACAGCGGCATCCTGAATGTAGCCGGGCACGCCGTAGTTGGTGTTGGTCGACAGATCGATCAGGTGTTTGATCACCTCGACGGGGCCGACGATCCAGCCGACACGAGATCCGGTCATGGCGTGGCTCTTGGACATGGAGCCGATGACCAAGGTGCGATCCTGCATGCCGGGCAGGGCGCGGGGGGACAGGTGCTCGCCTTCCCAGATCTGGGTGTCATAGACCTCGTCCGAGATCAGCCAGAGGTCGTTTTCGATGCAGACCCCTGCCAGCCCTTCGAGAGTGGCGCGGGGATAGACCGTGCCGGTGGGATTGTTGGGGGTATTGATCAGCAAGCTGCGGGCACCGGTTTCTTTGGCCAGTCGGGCCACCTCGGCCGGGTCGGGCAGGAAGGCGTCGCGCGCTCGGGTCGCAATCGCAACGGGCTTGGCCGAGGCGCCGCGGATCGTGCCGGGGTAGGTGGCGTAATAGGGATCAATGTGCAGGGCGGTGTCGCCGGGCTGACAAACCGCGATATGGGCCGCAAAGAGCGCGGCCTGACCGCCAGCGGTAATCACCACGTTGTCGGCCTTGGTTGGCACGCCGGTTTGTGCCTCGACCCGTTGTGCAAGGGTTTCGCGCAGCGCCTTGATGCCCGGCACCGAGGCATAGCCAGTATGCCCCGCACGCGCCCGTTCGTGCATGTGATCAAGGATCAGGGGATGCGTGCGGATGTCATGTTCGCCAATGGTCAGCTCGATCACGCGGGTGCCTGCGGCAACCATCTGGCGGGCGCGGTAGAACACCTCCCAACCGTCAGAGCCGCCGGAGTTCAAGGTTCGAATGCGCGTGGAAAGCTGAGGCATGTGGGTTCCTGTCTGGTTGCCTGTATCAGTGCCAGAGCCTTTGGGGGCGAGCAAGGCCGCACTTGGATCAAGTAAGAAAATGGTAACATATGTTAATGATTTCAGTGCTTTGCGTTCGGGATGGGGTTTGACCCACCGAACGGTCTGACGTACAGTCTGTGACATGCTGGACGAGGTGTCAGCAAAACGGCCTTTGGGTTCTCCCCGGGGCCGTCTTTGTTTGCACCCCGCCTGGAGGGGGAAACCTACAGGCAAGAAAGGTGTCGAGCATGAACAGAGCAGAAAACAACCGACCCGTCCTGATCACGATGAAATCAGAGCTTGAGCGACTTGAAAGAGATCGCGACGAAATCGCGGCAATGCTGGCGGCGCTCAAGGCGGATTTGTTCGAGATGCAGAGCAATCTCAGAAGGGGAAAGCCCGACAAGGGCAGCGACGGCGGTAAACTTTTGAACGACGTCCGGTACTGGATCAAACAGGCCAAGGAAACGGAGAATGAAATTGACGCAATCAGACGGAAAGACTGTGCAATCGCCGGGGAATACGGGCTCGATCTTGAGCAGGCAGGCCTTGAGATCGGGTGCCGCCTGGCTGGCCTCCGCGCCTGTTGCGGTGCAGACGAGGTTTTTGGATGAGTTGGAGATCGGGGAGCGCTTGGCGCTCCCCTTTTTGTTCGACTTCTGGGCGCATGAGCATCAGTTGGCCCCGGAAGGTGATTGGCGCAGTTGGGTCATCATGGGCGGGCGCGGCGCGGGCAAGACGCGCGCCGGGTCCGAATGGGTGCGCTCGCAGGTCGAAGGCGCGCGACCCTTGGACAAGGGGCGTTGCAGGCGCGTAGCCTTGGTTGGTGAAACCTTGGATCAGGTGCGCGAGGTGATGATTTTCGGCGATAGCGGGATCATGGCCTGTTCGCCGCCGGATCGAAAACCCAAATGGGTGGCGACACGGCGCTGTCTGGTCTGGCCCAATGGCGCCGAGGCCATGGCCTTTTCCGCCTATGATCCAGAGAGCCTGCGCGGGCCGCAGTTCGATGGCGCATGGGCGGATGAATTGGCCAAATGGCCGAAGGCGCGGGATACCTGGGATATGTTGCAGTTCGGGTTGCGTTTGGGGGCCGATCCGCGGGTCTGCGTGACCACGACGCCGCGCAATGTGGGCGTGCTGAAAGAGTTGCTGGAGCTTCCCTCGACAGTCGTGACACGCGCTGCGACCGAGGCGAACCGGGCCAATCTGGCACAGTCTTTCCTTGAAGAAGTTCGGGCGCGCTATGCAGGCACCAAACTGGGCATGCAAGAGCTGGACGGGCTGCTTTTGGACGAGATCGACGGCGCGCTCTGGACGCGCGAGATGTTCGACGCGGCGCGCGTGGGCCTGATGCCGCAGATGAGCCGCATCGTGGTGGCCGTCGATCCGCCCGCAGGGGAAGGCAAGACGGCGGATGAATGCGGGATCGTCGTTGCCGGGGTGGTCATGCAAGGCCGCCCGCACGAATGGAAAGCCTACGTGCTGGAGGATGCGACGGTGCAGGGGGCCTCTCCACTTGGGTGGGCCGAGGCGGTGGCCGCGGCGGCGAAACGCTGGCAAGCGGACCGCGTGGTGGCGGAGGTCAATCAGGGCGGTGCGATGGTCGAATCGATCCTGCACAACGTTGATCCCGGCCTGCCAGTGCGCAAGGTCCATGCCTCGAAGGGCAAGGCGGCGCGGGCCGAGCCGGTGGCGGCGCTGTACGAGCAGGGGCGCGTGTTGCACGGTCAGGGCCTTGCCGCATTGGAGGAGCAGATGTGCCTGATGACCAATGCGGGCTTCGAAGGGTCGGGCAGTCCGGATCGCGTCGATGCGCTGGTCTGGGCCTTGACCGATCTGATGCTGAACGGCGTGCAGGGGGTGATGCCATCGGTGCGGATTTTGGGATGACAAACTCATGGCTGTTTTTGGGTCACGGAGCGCCGAGATTTTCGGCGCGCGATCTGAAGTTATTGCCGAACAGGTAAAATGTTTTCGCAATAACAGCGGCTTGCGAGGGTGCCGACCCACCGAACGGTGGTGGAAAGCCCTCTTAACCTATCAATCATAGGTTGGCTATCGAAGCACGAAGGGACGCCCTTCGGGACTGATCCGGATGAAGTGGTGGTTACGGCCGGGAAGGCAATGCTTTCCCGGACACGAGAGGTGCGGCCCTGCGACGGGCCAAGGAAAGGAGCGAGCGATGGTATTCGATTTTCTGCGACGGGGCGTACAGGCGCCAGAGGGCGCGCCAATGCACGCATGGCTGTTTTTGCAGAGGCCAATGGAGTGTTGATTTCGCCCGTTCGGAAGGCTGCTATATGCCGGATCAATGCGACTTTTCCTTTGATTTGATCGAGCACATCACGCAGATCTGCAGGGGCGTTGATAATCAACGTCTTCAGCGTCACCATCGCCTGTGAGCGCGATTTGACCGCCGTATCGCGGGTAATCTTCAGATGTCGGATCATTTCTGATGACCCTGTTTGGGTCTTGGGTTGTGCTGTTGCTTGGCCAGAGAGAACTGATCGTGCCGCTCCTTCTGCATCCAAGCTATCCGTCTTCCCTTGCGTATATCGTAGTTGGCGATTTGGCCGAGTGACCTCGATGACATTGTGACCTTGGGCAAGCAAGGATCGTGAAAGGCCAGCGCCATATGAACCAGTCCCTTCGATCCCAAATGCCAAGACATGGCCAAGAGATCGCGACCAACGTTCCAGCTCCAAATACCCTTTGGGACTGGTTGGGATGGATACTGCGGCCAAACGGGTGCCTTGCGTATCAATCGCGACGGCGACATGGGTGGCCTTATGTGTGTCGATGCCGATGATTACTGGATGTCTGGTCTTCATGGTTGCCCTCATTGCTTTGAATGCCCAGGCACCGATCCGAGGGGACAGGACTGTGAAGGGGCGTCCCCGTCAGGCTCCTATGAGGTCACATCTCGCCCGTTGCCGGGGCGACTTGACGGTCGACACGTCAACGCAATGACACGCAGTCAATCGTAGCATGAGTCAGGCCATCAAGCCGCAATACCATACTCACAGTCGAAGCAGTTGCGGGCGACACGGGCCTTCCGTTCGAGCTGCATGTGCTGCGCAGCGACCGCATGAGCCTGGTGCCGGGCGCCGATGGTTGGCCGGTGGCCTATGAGTATGCTGTCGGCGGGAGAAAGCATCGCTTTGACGTGACCGGACCGGTTTCGCCGATCTGCCATGTGAAGAGCTTTCACCCACTGGACGACCACTATGGTCTGAGCCCGCTGCAAGCGGCGGCGCAAGCGGTTGATGTCCATAACAGCGCGAGCCGTTGGTCCAAGGGCCTGCTCGACAATGCCGCGCGGCCTTCGGGGGCAATTGTCTGGCGCGGGACTGAGGGGCAGGGCCACCTGAGCGCGGAACAATACGAGCGTTTGGCGGCGGAACTGGAAAGCAACCATCAGGGCGCACGCAACGCGGGCCGTCCGATGCTGCTGGAAGGGGGCCTTGATTGGCGGCCCATGGGATTCAGCCCCTCGGATATGGAGTTCCAGAAAACCAAAGAGGCAGCCGCGCGCGAGATTGCCGTGGCGTTCGGTGTGCCGCCGATGCTGCTGGGGATCCCCGGTGAGGCGACCTATTCGAACTATGCCGAAGCGCATCGGGCCTTTTATCGACTGACCATTCTGCCCCTTGCCACGCGGGTCAGTGCGAGTGTCGGGCGTTGGTTGTCGGGCTTCCTGGGCGAAGAGGTGAGCCTGAGACCTGACCTTGATCAGGTGCCCGCCCTGGCCACCGAGCGTGATGCGCAATGGTCGCGCGTTTCCGGGGCGGACTTTCTGACCGCAGCGGAAAAGCGGCAGATGCTGGGCCTGCCGGCGCTGAGCGAGGAGGAGCGAGGTGACTAACCTGAGACGCACCAGCGAGCCATTTGCCTGCGCACCCGCGCTGCGGCTTGAGGCGCATGAGCGGGTGAGCCGACTGCATGTGGACGCTTTGAACGGGCGGCTTGAGCGACTGGAGAAGGTGATCGAGCGGCTGGAACGACGGCTTTGGCTGACGGTGTACGGCGTGGCCGGAGTGATTTTGGCCGAGGCTTTTCAGGGTCTGATGCACGCAGCCCCCTGAGGAAACGAGGAGACGGAAAATGGATCTGGAACACAAGTTCTGCCGTTTTGACGACGAAGTGAAGGTTGTCGAAGGCACAAAGATCGAAGGTTATGCCAGCCTGTTTGGAGCCTGCGATCAGGGCGGCGACGTGGTGAGCAAAGGCGCCTATGCCCGGTCTCTGGCGCGTCTGACCAAGGAGGGGCGCGGCGTAAAGATGTTGTGGCAACACGACCCGGCCCAGCCCATCGGCATCTGGGATGAGGTGCGCGAAGACGAGCGCGGCCTTTATGTCAAAGGCCGCCTGCTGGATAGCGTGGAAAAGGGCCGCGAGGCGGCTGCGCTGATCGAGGCGGGCGCAATTGACGGGCTGTCAATCGGCTATCGCACGCTCAAGGCGGCAAAGAATGACAAGGGCCAGCGGCTCTTGACTGAACTGGAGCTTTGGGAGGTCTCGCTTGTGACTTTCCCGATGCTTCCCAGTGCGCGGGTGGCTTCCAAGGGGGATGACCTCATGGCGGAAGACAGCCTGCACGAGCTGGCGGAGGTCCTTGAGGACTTGCGCCGTAACCTGGCGGGCGGCTGACGCGCGCCACTCTCACGACATGGGGAATAACCGCATGACCAAGACCGAGACCAAGTCTCGGACCGGGGAAGACTTGTCTCCGGTCACCCGGGTGAGTGCCGCGATGGCGGGACTGATCGGGGATTTCAAGGCCCTCCAGGCCGACCTTTCAGAGAAGCTGAACAAACAGGAAGAGCGACTGACCATGCTTGATCATAAATCCGCCCGCACGGGCCGCCCGGCCCTTTCGACCCAAATGGATGTCGAAGCCCCCCATCAGAAGGCCTTTGACGCCTATCTGCGCACCGGTGACGATGACGGCCTGCGCGGCCTCGAACTGGAAGGCAAGGCGATGTCCACGGCCGTGAATTCGGACGGCGGCTATCTGGTGGATCCGCAAACCGCCGACTCGATCAAGTCGACTCTGGCTGCGACCGCCTCGATCCGAGCGATTTCGAATATTGTGAACGTCGAGGCGTCGTCCTTTGACGTTCTGATCGATCAGAACGACGCTGGCGCTGGCTGGGCGGACGAAACCTCGTCTGCGGCGGAAACCGGCACGCCTACCATCGAGCGCATCTCGATCCCGCTGTACGAGCTGAACGCAATGCCCAAGGTGTCCCAGCGCCTGCTGGACGACAGCGCCTTTGATGTCGAAGGATGGCTGGCGGGCCGCATTTCCGAGAAATTCGCGCGCGCAGAAGCGGCGGCTTTCGTGAATGGTGACGGCGTTGACAAACCGCGCGGCATTCTCAACCACGCTCAGGTTGATCAGAGCGTTTGGGCCTGGGGGTCGATCGGTTACATCGAAGCTTCGATCGCCTCTGACTTTGGCGGCGGCGACGACCTGATCCAGTTGGTTTACACGCTGGGTGCTGAATATCGCGCTGGCGCCAGCTTTGTCATGAACTCCAAGACCGCAGGCGCGCTGCGCAAGCTCAAGGATGCGGACGGCCGCCACCTTTGGTCGGACGGCTTTGCTTCGGGCGAACCAGCGCGACTGTTGGGCTATCCGGTTCTGATCGCCGAAGACATGCCGGATATCTCGGTCGATGCGACCCCGATCGCCTTTGGTGACTTCGGCGCAGGCTACACCATCGCTGAACGTCCGGACCTGCGCGTTCTGCGCGATCCGTTCAGCGCCAAGCCGCACGTGTTGTTCTACGCAACCAAGCGCGTTGGCGGTGATGTCAGTGACTTTGCGGCCATCAAGCTGCTGCGCTGCATCGCCTAACGGCTGACGAGAATGGGGGGCGGGCAATCAGGCCTGCCTTCCAGAGGGCGCGCGTCCCGATGTTGTCCAGCAGCCCCCCTCCGCCCGTGCAACCTGGGCGGCGCGCGCCCGCTTTGACCGGGGCTGGGGGCCGGGCGAGGAGCTTTGGAGAATTGACATGATCTTGGTGGAAGAAACACAGGTGCCCGAGGCGGCTTTGCCCGTCGATGCGCTGAAGCAGCACCTGCGGCTGGGCAGCGGATTTGCCGAAGACAATGTGCAGGACGCGGTCCTCGGCTCATTCCTGCGGGCGGCGATGGCCTCGATCGAGGCGCGTTGTTCCAAGGCTCTGATCACGCGGAGCTTTGTGATGACGCTGAACGAGTGGCGCGATGCGACGGTGCAGGTCTTGCCGGTCGCCCCGGTGCTGGCGATCACTGAAATGACGCTGGTGGATGGCTATGGCGCTGCCACCGTGGTCGATCCGGCCAGATATCGGCTGGAAAAGGATACCTTTGCCCCTCGTCTGAAACCGCGCGGGACCTTCCTGCCAGGAATAGCCTCCGATGGGGCCGTCGAGATCCGCTTTGAAGCCGGTTTCGGAGCGAGTTTCACCGATTTGCCTGCCGATCTGGCGCAGGCAGTGCTGCTGCTGGCAGCGCATTATTACGAATATCGCGATGAAACGGCGCTGGGTCAGGGGTGCATGCCCTTTGGAGTGACCAGCCTGATTGCCCGGTATCGCCCGATGCGTTTGGGGATGAGCGGATGAGCGGCGTCAATCTGAGCCGACGCCTGACTCTGGAACGCGCCGAGCGGGTTCCGGATGGGGCGGGCGGTTATACGCAAACCTGGGTCGTTCTTGGCACCGTGTGGGGCGATGTTCAGGCCCGCACCGGACGTGTTGCGACCGGCGAGGCAGGTGCAGTGTCAGTCACCGGATACCGCATTGCCGTGCGTGCCGCCCCTTTGGGCCATTCCAATCGTCCCGAACCCGGGCAGCGTTTTGGCCTGCAGGGGCGGCAGTTTCGGATTGACGCGGTCACTGAGGATCCAAAGCGGAACCTCTACTTGATTTGCGATTGTAAAGAGGAAGTTACGCCATGAGCTATGCAGTTTCCGGTCCGTTGCAAGCGGCCGTTTATGCGCAGTTGCAGGCCGACGCGGCGCTGGGCGCTTTGGTTGGCGCCAACATTTTTGATGCTTTGCCGCAAGGCACTCTGCCGCCCCTTTATGTCGCCCTTGGGCCAGAGACGGTGCAGGATGCTTCGGATGTCAGCGGCGTGGGCGCGCGGCACGATTTCACGGTGTCTGTCATCACCGATGTTGCTGGTTTCCAAAGCGCAAAAGATGCGGCCGGTGCTGTCAGCGACGCGCTGCACGGGGCCGATCTCACGCTCAGTCGGGGCCGCCTTGTCGGGCTGTGGTTCCGCAAGGCCAAGGCCACCCGCGAGGCGGCAGGCCTGCGGCGGATCGATCTGACCTTCCGCGCCCGCGTGGAAGACGACGCGGCGGCATAGGCTCCGCTTTCGACAATTCCCTTCTGCGGCAGCGCGGAAACCCTTCAACCCAAATCAACTGGAGTAAGATCATGGGTGCACAAAACGGCAAAGACCTTCTCGTCAAAGTAGACCTGACCGGCGACGGCCAGTTTGAAACAATGGCGGGCCTGCGTGCGACGCGCGTCAGCTTTAACGCCGAGCAAGTCGATGTGACGACACTGGAAAGTCAGGGCGGATGGCGCGAGCTGCTGTCCGGGGCTGGCGTCAAATCGGCCAATATCAGCGGCTCGGGTGTCTTCAAGGATGCGGGCACGGACGAGCGCGCGCGGCAGATCTTTTTCGACGGCGAGACTCCGGAATTTCAGGTCATCATCCCGGATTTCGGCACAGTCGAGGGGGCCTTTCAGGTGACGTCGATCGAATACGCCGGCAGCCACAACGGTGAAGCGACTTACGAAGTTTCACTGGCCTCGGCGGGTGCATTGCAGTTCATCGCGGTTCCGGTGGCGTAATGGCCAATCCGTGGAGGGGGGAGGTGGCGCTTGTCATAGACGGAGAGCGCCACCTGATGCGGTTGACGCTGGGCGCTTTGGCGGAGCTCGAAGCCGAGCTGACCAGCGGATCTCTGGTCGATCTGGTCCAGCGTTTTGAAACCGGCGGCTTTAGCACGCGGGACGTGCTGGCGTTGATCGTCGCGGGTTTGCGCGGCAGTGGCTGGAAAGGCCGCACAGCGGACCTGATGCAAGCCGAAATCGAAGGTGGGCCAATGGCGGCGGCAAGGGCTTCGGCCGAATTGTTGGCGCGGGCTTTCATGACACCGGAGAGCGCGGATGACGGGGTTTGACTGGCCTGTGCTGATGCGTGCGGGAATGCGCGGTTTGGGGCTGAGCCCGGATGAATTCTGGGCTTTGACGCCAGCTGAACTGCAAGTGCTTTTGGGCGAAGGCCCGGGCGGGAAACCGATGGGACGGTCGCGGCTGGATCAGCTGATGGCGGCCTTCCCGGATCAGAGTAAAGGGGCTCAATCATGAGCGAATTGGACATGATCGGCGATCTCGGTGA
Organism: Pacificoceanicola algae; assembly: GCF_049341065.1. Classification (NCBI taxonomy): domain Bacteria; kingdom Pseudomonadati; phylum Pseudomonadota; class Alphaproteobacteria; order Rhodobacterales; family Roseobacteraceae; genus Pacificoceanicola; species Pacificoceanicola algae. Next base: position 34,438 of record NZ_JBMPIX010000003.1, read on the forward strand.
CGAGGTCGAGGCGCTGAAGGGCTCGCTTGGTGGCGCCGTTGGCATGGCCGCGCAGTTCGACGCGGAACTCAAGCGCATTCATCAGACGTTTTCGGCCACCGGAGCGGGCGCTGCCAAGCTGGAACGCACCCTGAGTGCGGGCGTCAGCCGGGCGATCGACGGCGTGGTTCTGGATGGGATGAAACTGTCGGACGCGCTGCAGGTTGTGGCCAACTCGATGATCAATGCGGCCTATCGTGCGGCGGTCAAGCCTGTGGCTGACCATGTGGGCGGGCTGCTGTCGACGGGAATGTCGGCAATGCTCGGAGGTTTCTCGCCGTTTGCCAATGGTGGCAGTTTTTCACAGGGGCGCGTGATGCCTTTCGCGACCGGCGGCGTTGTCAGCGGCCCGGTGACTTTCCCGATGCGTGGGGGCACGGGGTTGATGGGCGAAGCAGGCCCGGAGGCGATCATGCCGCTGACACGCGGTGCGGACGGCAAGCTGGGCGTGCGTTCGTCCGGTGGCGGGCAGCCTGTCACCGTCGTCATGAACATTTCGACCCCGGACGTTCAGGGGTTCCAACGTAGCCAAAGCCAGATCGCGGCGCAGATGAGCCGTGCACTGAGCAAGGGCGCGCGCAACAGGTAATGGAGGGAAAAATGGCGTTTCATGAAGTGAGATTTCCGGCGGACCTGAGCTTTGGCTCGGTTGGCGGTCCCGAGCGGCGGACAGACATTGTCCAGCTGACCAGCGGTTTCGAAGAGCGCAATACGCCCTGGGCGCATTCGCGCAGGCGGTATGACGCGGGACTGGGACTGCGCGCGCTTGACGATGTCGAACAGCTGATCGCCTTTTTCGAGGCGCGCCAGGGGCAACTGTTTGGGTTCCGCTGGAAGGACTGGGCCGACTACAAGTCTTGTCCGCCGTCGCGCAAACCTGCCTATGGCGATCAGGTCATAGCGAAGGGAGACGGCGAGACACGCGGTTTTCAGCTGATCAAGACATATCGTTCAGGTGAGGGGGCCTATGCCCGCCCGATCACCAAGCCGGTCGCAGGTACCGTGGTCGCGGCAGTTCAGGAGGTTGAGCGGCGCGAGGGGCTTCACTTCGAGCTGAACACGGAAACCGGAGTCATCACTTTCGATGAGCCGCCTCTGGAAGGCGCCGAGATCAGCGCAGGCTTTGAATTTGATGTGCCAGTGCGGTTTGACACGGACCGGATCAATGTCAGTGTGGCCAGTTTCCGTGCCGGGCAGGTGCCCGATGTACCAGTTGTAGAGGTGCGAGTCTGATGTCCAACGCAGAGGCACTTCACACCCATCTGGAGAGCGGGATTGGCACCGTTTCGCGGGCCTGGGCCGTAACGCGCCGCGATGGCACGGTCTACGGGTTCACCGACCATGACCGTGACCTGAACTTCGACGGCATCACCTTTCGTGCCGATACCGGGCTTTCGGCCCGGGCACTTCAGCAGGCAACGGGCCTTTCGGTGGACAACACCGAGGCCATGGGCGCACTTACAGACACGGCAATTCGCGAAGAAGACATTGCCGCAGGTCGCTTTGATGGCGCCGAGGTTGTTTCTTGGCTCGTGAACTGGGCGGATGTTTCAGCCCGGCGGATCATGTTCCGCGGCCATATCGGCGAGTTGCGCCGGGGGAATGGTGCTTTTCATGCTGAACTGCGCGGTTTGACGGATTTGTTGAACCGTCCATTGGGACGCGTCTATCAAAAGCCTTGCTCAGCCGTGCTTGGCGACAAGGCCTGTGCCTTTGATGTGTCCCGTGCCGGGTACAGCCATGAGGGGGTGATGCTCTCGGCGCAGGATGCGCGTTCGTTCCGTTTCGAACAGCTCTCAACGTTTGAGCCGGGTTGGTTTCAACGCGGGCGGCTTGAGGTGCTGAGCGGCGCCGCTGCGGGCCTGAGTGGCGCGATCAAGCGCGATGTCTTGGAAGCAGACGGTACCAGGCGCATTGACCTTTGGGACTCGCTTCGCGCGACCCCTGAAGCAGGGGATCAGATTCGTCTGATTGCAGGATGCGACAAGCGCTTTGAAACCTGCCGCCTCAAGTTCAACAACGTGATCAACTATCAGGGATTCCCGGATATCCCCGAGGAAGACTGGGTCTTTGTGCACGCCTCGCAGGCCAAGACAACTGGCGGAGGTTCTCGGCGATGAGCACTGTGGTTGAGGCCGCACGCGGCTGGATTGGAACACCCTATGTCCATCAGGCCTCGGTCCGGGGAGCGGGCTGCGACTGTTTGGGTTTGCTGCGCGGTGTCTGGCGCGAGGTGATCGGGCCAGAACCCGAAAAGATTCCCGCGTACACAATGGATTGGTCAGAACCGCAGGGCGAGGAACGCCTTTGGCGCGTGGGGATGGCGCATCTGCGGCCAAAGCCGATGACCGAGGCGGCCTTGGGTGACGTGCTGTTGTTCAGAATGCGTGACGGCTCTGTCGCCAAACATGTGGGCATTCAGGCCTGTTTGGGGGCTCAGGCCTCATTCGTGCATGCCTATAGCGGGCATGGAGTGATCGAAAGTGCGCTCAGCGCACCTTGGGCGCGGCGCATTGTTGCGCGCTTTGTCCTTCCAATGGAGGCCCGGTAATGGCGACTATCCTTCTTTCGGCCGCAGGCGCGGCAATCGGCAGTTCGATTGGCGGCTCGGTCCTTGGGCTCAGCATGACGGCGGTAGGTCGTTTTGTGGGCGCCTCATTGGGGCGTGCGTTGGATCAACGGCTCATGGGGCAGGGCTCAGAGGCTGTTGAGACCGGCAAGATCGACCGCTTTAGGATCACCGGCGCTGGTGAAGGCGCCCCTGTGGCGCAGGTCTATGGACGAATGCGCCTAGGTGGGCATGTGATCTGGGCTACCGAGTTCAAGGAACGTGTGAAAGAAAGCGGCGGCGGCGGCAAAGGCACCCCCCAGCAGCCTCAGATCAAGAAATACAGTTATTCCTTGAGCCTCGCTCTTGCATTGTGCGAGGGGGAGATCACCGGAGTTCAGCGTATTTGGGCAGACGGCGCCGAGGTCCCGCTTCAGGATCTCAATATGCGGGTTTATCCAGGAACGTATGATCAACTGCCTGACCCCAAGATCGAGGCCGTCGAAGGCACGGGGCAGGTGCCCGCCTATCGCGGCACCGCCTATGTGGTGATCGAAGATCTGCAACTTGAGCGTTTCGGCAACCGCATTCCCCAGTTCAGTTTTGAAGTGACGCGGCCTGATCTGCAGGACGCTACGGATGTTCCTACGGCCGTCAGCGGGGTTGCAATGATCCCCGGCACCGGGGAATACGCCCTGGCAACAGAGCCGGTCTATATGCGCTATGCTGCAAGCTCCGGGGATTTGTTCGGTGCTGGAAAGGGCGGCAAGCGGGTCGCCAATATCAACTCTCCGTCGGAAGAGCCGGATTTCAACACATCGCTGAAACAGCTGACGGATGAATTGCCAGGCTGCGGCGCGAGCTCTTTGGTGGTCAGCTGGTTTGGCAATGATTTGCGCTGCGGATCGTGCCAGATCAAGCCCAAGGTCGAGCAGGCAGAATTCGACGCCCCCAAGATGCCGTGGTCAGTCAGTGGGTTGTCGCGCGCCGACGCAGAATTGGTACCGCATTCGGCGGATCGTCCGGTCTATGGCGGAACGCCCACGGATCAATCAGTGGTGCAGGCAATTCGGCGCATGTCAGCCGAAGGGCTGGAAGTTATGTATTATCCTTTCATCCTTATGGATCAGATGGAAGGCAACGGGTTGACAGACCCGTGGACAGGCGCGGATGACCAACCGAGCCTGCCGTGGCGCGGCCGCATTACGCTGAGCACGGCACCGGGGCGCGTGGGCTCCCCAGACGGTACGACAGGTGCCGATGCCGAAGTCGCGGCCTTTTTCGGATCAGTCACCGCAACCGATTTCACTGTTGGCGATGGCACGGTCGAATATAACGGCCCGGAGGAGTGGAGCTACAGCCGCTTCATTCTGCATCAAGCGGCGCTTTGCGCTGCTGCCGGAGGCGTAAAAGCCTTCTGTATCGGTTCCGAGATGCGCAGTCTGACGCAAGTCCGTGGGGCGTCCGGTTTCGCTGCTGTTGCCGCGTTGAAAGCGCTGGCCGCAGAGTGTCGCGCCATGCTGGGGCCGCAGGTCAAGCTGGGCTATGCGGCGGATTGGACCGAGTATTTCGGGTATCACCCGCAGGATGGCTCAGGCGATCTGTTCTTTCACCTTGATCCGCTCTGGAGCGATGAGAATGTCGATTTCATCGGGATCGATAACTATATGCCATTGTCTGATTGGCGCGATAGCGCGGGTCATGCTGATGCCGAATGGGGATCAATCTATAACCTCGACTATCTCAAAGCGAATATTGCCGGTGGGGAAGGTTATGACTGGTACTATGACGGTCAGGAAGGCCGCGACGCTCAGCGCCGCGAACCCATCACCGACGGTGCCTACGATGAACCTTGGGTCTGGCGCTACAAGGACATCCGCAACTGGTGGCAGAACCTGCACTATGAACGCATTGGTGGGGTGCGTGCCGACGATCCTACCGCGTGGGCTCCAGGTTCCAAGCCGATCTGGTTCACCGAACTTGGCTGTGCGGCGGTCAACAAGGGCACGAACCAACCGAACAAATTTGTCGATCCGAAAAGCTCTGAATCCTCGCTGCCCCACTATTCGAATGGTTTGCGGGATGAGTTGATCCAGCGGCAGTATATCCGCGCGATATATGACTACTGGGGGGATCCTGAGAACAATCCTGCCTCCGAAGTTTACGGCGGGCCGATGATCGACATGTCCCGTGCCTTTGTCTGGGCATGGGACGCAAGGCCCTATCCCTGGTTCCCGGGCAACGATGCGCTTTGGTCCGATGGCCCAAACTATCGGCAGGGTCATTGGCTGAATGGGCGTGTCTCCGGCCGAACGCTGGCCTCCGTTGTGCGCGAAATTTGCGAGCGGGCGGGTTTGACCGGGATCGACACCAGAGCCTTGCACGGCTTTGTGCGGGGGTACATCGTGCCAACTGTCAGCGACGCCCGTCGAGCGTTGCAGCCTTTGATGCTGGCCTACGGCTTTGACGCGATCGAGCGCGACGGGACGTTGGTGTTCCGCATGCGGGACGGTGCTCAACCTATTGACATCTCGACTGAGAATCTCGCTCTCAGCGAGGATGTCGAAGGGGATCTGATGGAAACCCGCGCCAGCGAAGTGGAAATGGCTGGGCGCGTCCGGGTCGGCTTTGTTCTTGCGGACGCGGACCATCAGGTGGCCACCGAGGAAACAGTTCTGCCCGATGAGCAAACCCACGCCGTCGCCGAAACCGACCTGTCGCTGGTGATGACACGCGGTGAAGGCCGACAGACCGCCGAACGCTGGCTTGCTGAAGCGCGGGTATCGCGCGACACCATGCGTTTTGCGCTGCCACCCTCCAAGCTGCACCTGGGCGCTGGTGACGTGGTCCGACTGCCCACGCGGTCTGGACCGGTTCTGGCGAGGATCGACAGGGTCGACGTCCTGGATCACCAGATCATCGATGCTGTGCGGATCGAACCGGACGCGTTCCAACCTTCGGAATACACTGAAGATGGTGTTTCCATGCGGCCATTTACAGCCGCCGTGCCGGTGACCCCGTTCTTCATGGATCTTCCGTTGATGAGCGGTGAAGAGGTTGAGCATGCGCCGCACCTCGCGCTTGCCGCCGAGCCCTGGCCTGGAACGGTTGCTGTCTATGATGCTCCGACGGATGCGGATTACGCACTGAACGGGATCATCGCGGCGCAGTCCGTCATCGGGGTGACGGAAACTCCGCTGCATGCCGCGGGCGCTGGGCGAATTGATCGGGGTGCGCCTTTGCGCATCCGGTTGGCCACGGGCGCGCTCCAGTCGATATCGAACGAGGCATTTCTTGCGGGCGCCAACCTGATGGCTATCGGGGATGGCACCCCGGGAAATTGGGAATTGTTCCAGTTCCGCGATGCTGATCTTGTCGAGGACGATGTCTGGGCGCTTGGCCACCGTTTGCGCGGACAAGCGGGCAGCGATGGTGTCATGCCAGAGACCTGGCCGGCTGGATCCATCGTGGTTATGATGGATGGCGCTCCGGTGCAGATCGCCCTTGCGGCTGCGCAGCGACGACTTGAGCGCCACTTCAGGATTGGTCCGGCCCGCAGACCGTATGACGATCCGACCTATGTGCACGAAGTTCACGCCTTTGATGGCAATGGTTTGCGGCCCTATCGCCCTGCGCACCTGCGTGTGACAGAGGCCGCCGGTGACCTTTCCGTCAACTGGATCCGCCGCACCCGGATCGAGGGCGATCCTTGGGATCTGTTCGAAGTGCCATTGGGCGAGGAGTCTGAACTCTATGTGGTTCGCGTTCTTCAGTCTGACACGGTCGTGCGGGAAGAGCAGGTCACTGCGCCAGAATGGACCTATTCGGCGGGTATGCAAAACGCCGATGGCCTCAGCGGGCTTTTCACGATCGCGGTGGCGCAGGTCTCTGCCCGCTTTGGTCCCGGTCCTTTCGCAACTCAGGTCTTCAACCGATGAGACCGGTACTGTCGGGCGACGTGAGCGCCGCGGCGCGGGCACTGTTAGCAGTGCCCGCGTCTGCGCGTGGCAGTCTGGCCAAACGGCTGGTGATCCAAGCAGAGGCAGCGGACCAGTATCGTCGAAAACTGGGCAAAGCCCATCCCTTTTGGGGGAACGGTACCCTGATGGCGGCGGCTTTGGGGCGCTGCCCCTTACCCGCCGAGCGGCGTATGGACGATCCGGACTATGCCGAGTGTTTCGTGACGGTTCTGGAGGCATTGCGCGACAGGCGAAACGCGATCTGAGCGCAGGGCGGTCTCAGCCCCGTGCACAGGAAATGCAGCGGGTGGCGGTTGGATCCAGCTCCAGACGCTTGGGCGCGATTTCGTCGCCACATTCGTTGCAATACCCGAACTCCTCCTCTTTCAAACGATCCAAAGCCGCCAGCAAGGCCCGCCGCAGCCCGTCACGGCGCGCTTGCGTTGCCTTGGCCATGGATTGGTTCAGCAGAGCATCCTGACGGGACAACCGCCCAACTGCCTGCTGATCCAGTACCACAGTGGATTGCCCCTGCAGCCCGCGTGCGTCCTCAATGTCCAGCTCGGCCAGTCGCGCTTCGATCAGGTTCTGGAACCGAAGTGTTTCTGTCTCATCCATTTTTGCAATCCCTGCCATCACGGATTTGCGTTTCGCCTGACGCAGACTATCTGTTATCGTGACCTCGTCAAAGGAGAGTTGAGATGGCTGAAACGCGCGCAAAATTGGCCGAAGTCGATCCGGTCTGGGCCCGCATCGTTCGCGAGGCAGAAGAGGCCGTAAAAGCCGAACCGCTTCTTGGCGGAATGGTGCATTACTCGATCCTGCACTACCCAACGCTGGAGCAGGCGCTGGGCTTCCGGATTTCCCTGAAGCTTGCCAATGGCGAGATGTCCGAACAGATCCTTCGTGAAATCTGCGACGAAGCCCACAAGGCCGACCCAGATATTGCGCAAGCGGCGCGCGCTGACATCGTTGCGGTCTACGATCGTGATCCGGCCTGCCATCGCTATTTGCAACCGTTGCTGTTCTTCAAAGGGTTTCAGGCCATTCAGGCCTATCGCGTCGCGCATTGGCTGTGGAAACAGGGACGCAAGGATATGGCCTATTTCTTCCAGATGCGCAGTTCTGAAACCTTTGGAATCGACATCCATCCGGCGGCCCGTATCGGGCGCGGGATCATGATCGACCACGCCCATTCCATCGTGATTGGTGAAACTGCGGTGGTCGGCGACAACGTGTCGATGCTGCATTCGGTAACGCTTGGCGGGACCGGAAAGGAAGAAGAGGATCGTCATCCCAAGATCGGCAATGGCGTGTTGATCGGCGCGGGTGCGAAAGTTCTGGGCAATATCCGCGTCGGCGATTGCTCGCGGATCGCCGCGGGCTCTGTCGTGCTGCACGATGTGCCGGAGTGCACCACGGTTGCGGGCGTGCCAGCCAAGATCGTTGGGAAAGCCGGCTGTCCGCAGCCGTCCATCAACATGGACCAACTGTTGCGCGACAGTGTCTGACTGCCAAGCCAAAGCGGCTTAGGCATCACTTCGGAAAGGTACCAGCTTTGCGGCATGGGGGTATGGCCCCCATGTCCACTCAGGCAAGCATGGCCATCGGGTTTTCAATATTGTCGACGATCGCATTGAGCAGGTCGGCCCCCAAGGCACCGTCGATCACCCGGTGATCCACGCTCAGCGTCACTGACATGACAGTGGCGACTCCCAATTCCCCATCAGCACCGACCACGGGTTTTTTGACGCCCGCGCCGACGGCCAGAATGGCGCCGTGCGGCGGGTTGATTACCGCGTCGAAATTGTCGATGCCGAACATACCGAGGTTCGAGATGGCAAAGCTGCCGCCCTGATATTCATGCGGCGCCAGCTTGCGATCCCGGGCGCGGGCCGCCAAATCTTTCATTTCTGCGGACAGCGCCGAAAGGCTCTTGAAATGCGCATCCCTGAGAACCGGGGTGAACAGCCCGCCTTCGATCGCCACAGCCACCGCCACATCGGAGGGGGTCAGTTGCAATATTCGATCCCCCGCCCAGACCGCATTGGCGGCGGGCACCTGTTGCAGCGCGTTTGCGCAGGCCTTGATGATAAAGTCGTTGACGCTCAGCTTGACGCCGCGGGCGTCTAACTGATTGTTCAACTGGCTGCGAAACGACAGCAGTGCGTCTAGGCGGATGTCGCGGCGCAAATAGAAATGCGGGATGGTTTGCTTGGCTTCGGTCAGCCGTGCGGCGATGGTTTTGCGCATGCCATCAAGCGGAATTTCCTTGTACTCCCGATCCTGATACATCGCGGCGACAGCATCGGAGGAGATCGCCGGAGCGGCGGAGGGGGACGCAGCAGTTTTCGTCGCGGTCGCGACAGGTTGCGCTGCGGGGGCAGCGCTTGCAGTTTCCACATCGGCTTTGACGATCCGTCCATGCGGGCCAGAGCCTTTGATCTGCGACAGGTCCAGACCCTTGTCGGCCGCAATGCGGCGCGCAAGGGGAGAGGCAAATATCCGGCTGCCGTCAGCGGATTCCGGAGCAGGGGGGGCGGCTTTGTCGGAGCCCCCTTCGGGGGCCGCCTCCGCAGCCGCTGTTGCCTCAGCCTGCGGCTGCGGGGCAACGGGCGCGTCGCTTATGTCGCTGGCGCTTTCGCCTTCTTCCAGCAGCACGGCGATAGGGGTGTTCACCTTGACGTCTGCAGTGCCCTCGGTGATCAGGATCTTGCCAATCGTGCCTTCGTCCACCGCTTCGAATTCCATCGTGGCTTTGTCGGTTTCAATCTCGGCAATTACGTCGCCGGACTGGACGCTGTCGCCCTCTTTGACCAGCCATTTGGCGAGCGTGCCTTCCTCCATCGTGGGCGAGAGGGCGGGCATGAGAATTTGTGTGGGCATATCAATTTTCCTCGATCAGGCTGAGGATGTCATAGGGTTTGCGCGGCGTCTGACCGCGCGCCAAACGGGCCACCGCGTCGCGCAGACCAGTGCGATGCGCGGCGATCCATTCATAGGCTTCTTGATGGCTGGGCCGCTCGTTCGGGCGCAGCCCCTCCATCAGGCATTCGGGCACATAGGCGCGGCCTGCCTCTGTCGCGATGCGATAGGCTTCGCGGGCAACGTCCCGGCCCTGGACCTCGACGCTCATCGGTAGGTGACCTTGCGCACGGCCTCGATCACTTGATCGGTGGTCACCAAAGCGAGCTTTTCAAGATTTGCCGCATAGGGCATGGGAACGTCCTTGCCGGTGCAATTGATCACCGGCGCATCGAGATAGTCAAAGGCCTGTTCCATCAGCACAGCCGAGATGTGGTTGCCGATCGCGCCCACCGGGAAGCCCTCTTCGACCGTCACGCAGCGGTTGGTTTTCTGCACCGAGGCGATCACCGTCGCGGTATCCATCGGGCGCAGGGTGCGCAGGTCGATAACTTCGGCGCTGATGCCGTCTTGCGCCAGCTTTTCAGCGGCATCCAGCGCATAGCTCATCCCGATGCCAAAGCTGACAAGGGTGACATCCGTGCCCTCGCGCCAGATGCGGGCCTTGCCGAAGGGCACGGTGTAATCGTCGATCTCGGGAACATCAAAGCTGCGCCCGTAGAGGATTTCGTTTTCCAGAAAGATCACCGGGTTGGGATCGCGAATGGCGGATTTGAGCAGGCCTTTGGCGTCAGAAGCCGAGTAGGGCACCGCCACTTTGAGGCCCGGAATATGGGCATACCACGCCGAATAGTCCTGCGAATGCTGCGCGCCGACGCGGGCCGCCGCGCCATTGGGGCCCCGGAAGGTGATTGGGCAGCCCATCTGGCCGCCGGACATATAGAGCGTCTTTGCGGCAGAGTTTATAATCTGATCAATGGCTTGCATGGCGAAGTTGAAAGTCATGAACTCCACGATCGGCTTCAACCCGCCGAAGGCGGCCCCGACACCGATGCCAGCGAAACCGTGCTCGGTGATCGGCGTGTCGATCACCCGCTTGCCGCCGAACTCCTCCAGCAGGCCCTGAGAGATCTTGTAAGCGCCCTGATATTCGCCCACCTCCTCGCCCATCAGGAAGACCTCGGGGGTGGCGCGCATTTCCTCGGCCATGGCGTCGCGCAGGGCCTCGCGGACGGTTTGTTGTTTGACCTTTGTGCCCTCGGGCCAACCTGGGCCGGGTGTGGCTGCGGAGGGCGCGGGGTGCTGTATCGCTGCCGCCGGCGCGCTTTCCGAGGTCAGCGTCTTGTCCGCAGGCACCGGCGCCTGTGCCGGGGCAGAGGGGGCGGCATCGGCGCTTTCGCCTTCCTCGACCAGCACCGCAATGGGGGTGTTCACCGGAACGTGCTCCGTGCCCTCAGCGATCAGGATGCGGCCCATGATGCCTTCGTCCACCGCTTCGAATTCCATCGTCGCCTTGTCGGTTTCGATCTCGGCGATGATATCGCCAGAGCTGACGGTGTCGCCTTCCTTGACCAGCCATTTGGCGAGCGTGCCTTCCTCCATCGTCGGGGACAGGGCGGGCATGAGGATTTCAGTTGCCATGGTCGTCTCCAAGGGTGTTGCCGCAATGTTTGTTCAGTTTTGCGAAGGCCGCTTCGAAGCGTGTCGACGCACCTTCCGGAATGAAGGGCAATTGGACATAATCCAATCTACTGGACTCGATGCAGCCCGTGGCTGTGCAGGTGGGCTCGGGAACCATGCCGAACCTGTTGTCAACCGCGGCCTGATAATGGGCACTGGTGACCAGCGTTCGGATCGTTTGGTTCGCAACGCTTGAGTCCGAAGCGGTGTCAACCTTAGCCGCGCGGTAGCCCAATAGTGTGACTCCATGCGCCTCGCCCCTGAACACTGGTGCAGGGCCGAAGGCGGCAACTGGAATATCGGCCGCGATGACCTGTGACGGGGTGAGATCCTCGTTGACCGTCGAAATGGCGATGGTCATGGTACACGGCGCTTCAAAGGAGACCTGTGTTCGAACGATGTGACGCGGCGGCAGGCCTGGTTTCTCACGATCCCAATGCCAGTTGAATGCGGCCTCGACTCCGGATTGAAGAGCGTTGGACAGGCTGTTCGCGGCAGCGGCCATCGGGGCGACAGTCATAGCCACGCAAAGGCCCAACGCCGCGCTTACGCCCAATTTGATCACTTTCCCATGGTCAGGCATAGATGTCGGTCCAGAGTTCTTCCAGCGCCGGTTCCGGGCTTTCGCGGGCAAACTCGGCGCTTTCGTTGACGATCTTCTTGATCTCCTTGTCGATGGTCTTGAGATCCTCTTCCGAGGCATGTTTGCCCTGAAGCAGCATCTCTCGCACGTGATCGATCGGATCACGTTCTTCGCGCATCTTCTGCACCTCTTCGCGGGTGCGGTACTTGGCCGGATCCGACATGGAATGGCCGCGATAGCGGTACGTCTTGATTTCAAGGATATACGGACCCTTGCCCGCGCGGCAGTGCGCGACGGCCTTTTCACCAGCCTCCTTCACCGCCAGCACGTCCATGCCATCGACCATCTCGCCGGGAATGCCAAAGGCGGCGCCGCGGTGGAAGATATCGGGTGTGGAGGTCGACCGCTTCATCGCGGTGCCCATTGCGTACTGGTTGTTTTCAATGACGAAAATAACCGGCAATTGCCAAAGGGCGGCCATGTTGAAGGTCTCGTAGACCTGCCCCTGGTTGGCCGCGCCATCACCGAAATAGGTAAAGGTGACGCGCCCGTTGCCCTTGTATTTATCGGCAAAGGCCAGCCCGGCACCCAGCGGCACCTGAGCGGCGACAATGCCGTGCCCGCCGTAGAAATGCTTTTCGCGGCTGAACATGTGCATCGAGCCGCCCTTGCCCTTGGAATAGCCCCCCTCGCGGCCCGTCAACTCGGCCATGACGCCGTTCGGGTCCATCCCGCAGGCCAGCATGTGACCGTGATCGCGGTAGGATGTGATGCGCTTGTCACCCTCTTCGGCGGCGGCCTCAAGACCGACCACAACCGCTTCTTGTCCGATGTAGAGGTGGCAGAAGCCACCGATCAGACCCATCCCATAAAGCTGACCAGCCTTTTCTTCAAAGCGTCGGATCAGCAGCATATCGCGGTAATAGGCCATAAGCTCTTCTGCCGAAACATTGGGCTTGGCCGTCGTCTTGCGGGCCGCCATGGCGTCTCCTCCCCAAGAAATTAGTTTAGCTTTGAACGTTTTTTCAAAGCGTACCCGCGCCCGATAGGCGAGTAAACCCTTTGCGCCCCTGTGGCAGGGGGCCGTCGGTTGCAATGTAAGACAAAGGTTAGTTGACGACGATCTCGTCGGAGCGGACCACGCCCAGAATGTCACGCGCCTGTTGATCCAGCAAATCAAGATCCAGGTATTCGTCAGACAGCCGCTTGGTCAGGTTTTCCATGTGCGCCACTTCTTCGTTCAGATGCGCCAGTTCGCCTTCAAGCTCGTGGCCTTCGACGACGATCTCGGCCCGGCGGAACAGTCCGAAATCCCCCTGCACGGCGGCAAAGGTGAAATAGGCCGAAAGGCTCAGCGCCACGGCAAAAAAGATCAACACACCTAAGGAGGGTCGCGCGCGCCTGTTGGTCATCGAGGATCGGTCACCTGAAATGAAACTGCTTTGCCTGATGCTGTCTCTTTATGGACAACTGTGGGCAGGATGGCACGGGGGCGGCGACTGGAAAAGAGGGCGATTCGCCCCGGCGGGGAATCGCCGCCCAAGCGTTGCATTCCTGCCGATTCGCGCACTTTGCCACTGGCGCGGCGCGCGCCCTTCGGTAGATTGGCGCTCATGTCTCGGATGATGTTCGCCCTTTGCCTGTTTCTGACCGTCTCGGCCTGCGCGGCACGGGGCGTCGTCAGCATTTTGCCGGGCGCTACCGCCGCGAACGCCGTCGTCCAGCCCGTCTATGTGGCGACCAACCGCAATCCTGCCAGCGGCGAAGAGGGGCGGCTTTTCCAGCAGCAGTTCGGCGAGAACCGCGACGCCGCTCTGCGCTATGTCCGGATGGATGTCTCGATCCCGCCGGGACATAAGTCGGGGCAGATCGAATGGCCCGCTCCCGAGCCTCCGGATCCGGCGCGCCATTTTGTTGTCAGCGGCGAGCAAATGTTCGCCGGGCCTTCCGAATTCCTGAACGGCCTGCAAAATGATGCGCCGCGTGGCTCCCAAGAGATCGTGCTCTTTGTGCATGGCTACAACGTGAACAACGCCGAAGCGGTCTACCGTCTGGCGCAGATTGCCCATGATTTCGAAGCCAAAGTCCCTGTCGTCGCCTATTCATGGCCCTCGGCAGGCAGCCCGCGCGGCTATGCCTATGACCGCGACAGCGTGATCTTTTCGCGCGATGGGCTTGAAACCTTGTTGACCGAATTGACCAGCCAGAACCGCGTGTTGATCGTCGCGCATTCAATGGGCAGCCAGTTGGTGATGGAAACCCTGCGGCAGATGGCTATCTCGGGAAAAGGTTCTGTGATTTCAAGGCTTTCCGGGGTGGCTCTGATCAGCCCCGACATCGACGAAGACGTGTTCCTGCAACAGGCCAAGCGGATCAAACCCTTTCCCCAACCTTTCATGCTGCTGGTCTCAGCACATGACAAGATCCTGGACTTGGCGGCTTTTCTGACGGGCAAGCCGACACGGCTCGGCTCGATTTCCGATCCGGGGCGTCTGGCGGACCTGCCGGTCGAGATTATTGATCTCAGCGACATCGAAGGTGGTGACCCAAGCGGGCACAACACGGCCTTTACCGCGCCAGCGGCCATTGCGCTTTTGCGCAGTCTGGGCAGCTGAAAACCGCCTCCAGAAGCTGAACAAGCAGGGCAGGGGCGCGTTAACGCCCCCACTGGGCTTAGCCCAGTGCGGCAACACCGGGTAGGGTCTTGCCTTCCATCCACTCCAGAAAGGCGCCCCCTGCGGTCGAGATGTAGGTGAAATCCTCGGCCGCACCCGCCTTGTTCAACGCCGCAACCGTATCGCCGCCCCCGGCAACCGAGATCAGCTGACTGTCCGCACTGCGCTTGGCGGCAAACCTGGCCGCGGCATTTGTGGCCGCATCGAATGGCTCGATCTCAAAGGCGCCAAGCGGGCCGTTCCAGATCAGCGTCTTGGCGCGTTCGATGGCCGCCTGCACGGTCTTCACGCTCTCGGGGCCGGCATCAAGAATCATCGAATCGGCGGGGCAGGCATTGGCTGCGACGGTCTCATTCTCGGCACCGGCCTTGAATTCGCGCGCCACGACGACATCGCTGGGCAGGATGATCTCGCAGCCCGCTGCCTTTGCCTTTTCAAGGATTTCGAGCGCCGTCGGCGCCATGTCGTGCTCGCAAAGCGATTTGCCGACGTCTATGCCCTGCGCCGCCAAAAAGGTGTTGGCCATGCCGCCACCGATCACCAGCATGTCGACTTTTTCGACAAGGTTGCCCAGCAGGTCCAGCTTGGTCGAAACCTTGGCGCCGCCAACCACGGCCAGAACCGGGCGCTCTGGCGCGCTAAGGGCGCTTTCCAGTGCGGACAATTCCGCCTGCATCAGCCGCCCTGCACAGGACGGCAGCAAACGGGCAAGCGCCTCAGTCGAGGCATGGGCGCGATGCGCCGCCGAAAAGGCATCATTGCAGTAGATATCGCCCAATTCGGCCATCTGCGCGGCCAGTTCGGGATCGTTCTTTTCCTCACCGGCATGGAACCGGGTGTTTTCCAGCAGAGCGACCTGTCCGGGCTCAAGCGCGTCAATCACGGCCTTGGCGGCAGAGCCCACGCAATCGGCCGCAAACACGACCTTCACGCCCATCACCGCCTCAAGTGCCGGAATCAGCGGTTGCAGGCTCATGTCGTCGCGGCGCTCGCCCTTGGGGCGACCGAAATGGGCCAGCAGGATCGGCTTGCCGCCGCGGTCCAGAATGTCCTGCACTGTGGCCCCAATCCGCTCGATCCGGGTGGCGTCGGTGACGCGGCCATCCTCTACGGGGACGTTGATATCGACGCGGGTGAGCACCCGTTTGCCGTCCAGTTCCATTTCGTCGAGGGTTTTCCAGCCCATGGTTCTCTCCCACTTCGCATGTCAGGTGTTGTCTGCCCTTTGTGGCGCGGGGCGTCAACGGCGTCTTGGCAATTGCGGGTGCGGGCATTAAGTCCCTTGGTCAATGCCAATTCGAATGGGAGTGAACCATGGCCGAGATCAAAGACCCCGAAAACACCATTGTGATGGAACTGAAAGACGGCACAGTCATCATCGAGCTGCTGGCCGACGTGGCCCCCAAGCACAGCGAACGGATGAAGGAACTGGCCCGCGCCGGTGCCTATGACGGCGTGGTATTTCACCGCGTGATCGATGGCTTCATGGCCCAGACCGGCGATGTCGAGCACGGCAATGCCGACAGCGACAGCTACAACCCGCGTCGCGCAGGCACCGGCGGTTCCGAACACCCGGACCTTCCGGCGGAGTTTTCCAAACTGCCGCATTCGCGCGGCACGCTTGGCGCCGCCCGCAGCCAGAACCCGAATTCAGCGAATTCGCAGTTCTTCATCAACTTCAAGGACAACGATTTCCTGAACGGGCAGTATACCGTCTATGGCCGGGTGATCTCGGGGATGGAGCACGTTGACGCCATCGCCAAGGGCGAGCCGCCTGCGAACCCCGACAAAATGATCAGCGTGAAGGTTGCTGCTGATGCGTAAGCTGGCGGTAGTTTTCGCGCTGATGGCCTCGCCCGCGCTGGCGACGGGCCTGCAAATCGACGTGGCTGGCGAGGGCGCCAATGGCACCATCCTGATCGACCTTTTCGAAGAGATCGCCCCGGATCACGTCGCGCAGATCACCGCCTTGGCGGAAACCGGGGAATACGACAACGTCGTGTTTCACCGCGTGATCGACGGCTTCATGGCCCAGACCGGGGACGTGGAATTCGGCGATATGGAGGCCGAGGGCTTTGACATGCGCATGGCCGGGCGTGGCAGTTCGGACCTTCCTGATCTGAAGGCGGAGTTCAGCGACAAGCCCTTTGACCGCGGTGTCGTCGGCATGGCGCGCTCGCAGAGCCCGGATTCCGGCAACTCGCAGTTCTTCATCATGTTTGATGCCGGGCATTTCCTGAATGGTCAGTATACCGTTGTCGGCGCCGTGACCGAGGGCATGGATGTGGTCGATGCCATCAAGCGCGGTGAGGGGCGCAATGGCGAGGTCATGGGAACACCGGACCGTATGGTGACGGTCACCGTCACCGAGTGACTTTGGAGCTGGAAGCTTGATCTGATTGTGCCCGCCTTTCGGCGGGCGCAGTTTTCTGGGGCCCGTGGCGACCTGAGCCTATCGCCTCGCCCTTGGAATTTTTTGAGGGCTTCTAGGGGCGCGGTTGGTGTTTCAAGCCGCCAGTCGTGCGGGCAAGCGGCGCGCGATCGGCGCGAGGGCGCCGTAATGCAACCAACTGCCGCCAAGCCGGTGCGTGAGTGCGCCGGTGCCCAGTTTGAAACGCGCGATGCCCGCCGAGTCTTGCGTGTTGATCGTGCCAAGATCCAGTGTTTCGTGACCCTGATCGGCAAGCGCCGTCATTGCGGTGAACAGCGCAAGGTTCATTGCGTTCAATTTGCGCCCTGCGGTTGTGACATGGCCCATCTGCCAGGTTGCCATTCGGCCATGACGCAGCATCAGCACCGCGGCCAGCGGCTCCCCCCATTGGCGAACCTCCCAAAGCTGCGCCTTGCCGGGGTTTGCCCGCGCGAAGGCAAGGGAAAAGGCCGGGGGCAGGGAGCGATACCGTTTCGTACGGGCCTGCTTTGCCTCGGCCTCCAGCAGCCAGTGATCGGCTGAGAGGGCGTGGCGCGTGACGCGCAGCCCCGCGCCCTCAGCGCGATTCAGACGGTTGCGCCATTTTTGATGCAGAGCGGCGCGCATCTCCGGCCCTGTGGTGAGCGGCAACAGCGCCAGGCTTGCCGGGGTCATGAGCGGCCAGAACCCCGCCGCGCGCAGGGCCTGCGGCACCAACCCATCGGCATTGAGCAGCAGTGGGCGTCCGTCCTGCCAGTTTTGAAACCGCTCCAGCCAGCCCGCCAGATCGCCGGGATCACGCGCCACTGGCCCGCGCGAGATCATGTCGACCCGGCCCAGAAAGCCCAGCTTTCGCGATTGCACCTGCCAGATCAGTTGCACATTGCCACCGACCTCGCTTTGCATCTTGCGGATTGGCAGACCAAGCGCGTCGCAGGTGCGGGCGAACTCGGGCGATTGAGGCAGGGGAAGGGGCAACTGGCGCATGGCGGCATTAACGCGATGGAAAGTTGATCTGTGGTTAATGGGGGTATGGAAAAGACAATTGCCCCCCGCCCACGCCCCACTTCCGGCGCCGCGCTCTTGGCAGCGTTGGTGCTTTCACTGCCCTTTGCAGTGCTTGCTGTGATGGAATTGGTCTTGTAATTGGCGCGTGCCAATCGGGCACGCGCCAAAACAGGTCAGCTCAGTTTGACCAGCGCGTGACGTTTTTTGCCGGCGCTCAGCTTGATGGGCGAGGACAGGGCCGACGCATCCATCACAAGACCCGCATCGGTCAGAGGCTCATCGTCCAGTCGCGCGCCATTCTCGGCGATCAGGCGCTTGGCCTCTTTGCCTGTTTTTGCCAAGCCAGAGCGCACGATCAACTGGACTACGGATATCCCGTCGCCAATGTCCTCGGCGGTCAGCGTCAATGTCGGCAGATCGTCGCCAATCCCGCCTTTTTCAAAGACTTCGCGTGCGGTGGCTTCGGCTGCGGCAGCCGCTTCGGCGCCATGGCACAGGGTCGTTACCTCATTGGCCAGAACGATCTTGGCATCATTGATCTCTGAGCCTTCAAGCGCACCCAGACGGTCGCACTCCTCCAACGGCAGTTCGGTGTAGAGCTTCAGGAAGCGGCCCACGTCGGCGTCGGTGGTGTTCCGCCAGAACTGCCAGAAGGTATACGGCGCGCACATATCGCCGTTCAGCCAGACCGCGCCATCTTGCGACTTGCCCATCTTCTTGCCGTCCGAGGTGGTCAGCAAGGGCGAGGTCAGGCCAAAGATCTCGTGGTCCAGCACGCGCCGGGTCAGGTCGATCCCGTTGACGATATTGCCCCATTGGTCACTGCCGCCCATCTGGAGCAGACACCCATAGCGGCGGTTCAGCTCAAGGAAATCATAGGCTTGCAGGATCATGTAGTTGAATTCGAGGAAGGACAGGCTTTGTTCCCGGTCAAGCCGCGATTTCACCGATTCAAACGACAGCATCCGGTTCACGCTGAAATGCCGCCCGATGTCGCGCAGGAAATCGAGGTAGTTCAACCCGTCCAACCATTCGGCATTGTTCAGCATCAACGCCGGGGTTTCGGCCTCGTAGTCGAGGTACTTGGCAAAGACCTGTTTGATGCCCGCGATGTTGTCGTCGATCTGTGCGGGCGTCAGCAGGGGGCGTTCGTCGGCGCGGAACGACGGATCACCCACCTTTGTTGTGCCGCCGCCCATCAGGGTGATCGGCTGGTGGCCGGTCTTTTGCAACCAGCGCAGCATCATGATCTGGATCAGGCTGCCCACATGCAACGACTTGGCCGTCGCATCAAAGCCGATATAGGCCGGAACCACACCCTGTATCAGCGCATCGTCCAGCGCCTGATAATCGGTGCA
The DNA here is from genome assembly GCF_049341065.1 of Pacificoceanicola algae. Classification (NCBI taxonomy): domain Bacteria; kingdom Pseudomonadati; phylum Pseudomonadota; class Alphaproteobacteria; order Rhodobacterales; family Roseobacteraceae; genus Pacificoceanicola; species Pacificoceanicola algae. The sequence goes on from NZ_JBMPIX010000003.1 coordinate 53,563, forward strand.
GTCGGCAAGAAAGCCGCGCTCCATCATGACGCGCATGAAGTCCGATTTGGGATGGTAGGTCATAGCTTCACCTCTGTATACGTAAGCAAAGGCACCTATAGAAGGCGTGAGGGCGAAGGTGAAGGGCAAGTTGAGTGCAGAGCCGGTTTGGGCATTGGGGGCCATGTCGGGCACATCGCTGGACGGCGTCGACGCGGCGATGATCCGCACGAACGGGATAGAGATTTTCGAGTTTGGCGCTAGTGCCTACAGGCCCTATTCCGCGACCGAACGCGCAGGATTGCGGGCGGCGTTGGGACGTTGGCCAGGGGATGATCTGGGCGCAGCACCCGACATTTGCTTTGAGGCCCATCGTGACGTGCTGTCTGGCTTTGAAGGCGCTGAAATCATTGGCTTTCATGGTCAGACCCTTGCGCATGATCCTAGCGGCCGTGGCACCCACCAGATGGGGGATGGCGCGGCATTGGCCCAGGCTTTGGGATGCACTGTGGTCTGGGATTTTCGCTCGGCGGACGTGGCTCTGGGGGGGCAGGGCGCACCACTGGCACCGTTCTATCATTTTGCCTGCGCCAAGTGGATCGGCGCAACCGAACCGGTGGCGTTTCTCAACCTTGGCGGAGTGGGCAATCTGACATGGGTCGACCCCTCCAAGGCGCGCCCGCAGGACGACGGCGCCGTGCTGGCCTTTGACACCGGCCCGGCCAATGCACCGCTGAACGATCTGGTGGCAGAAAGATTGGGGCTGGACTGCGACTGCGACGGCGCCTTGGCGCGCAAAGGCCGAGTCGAAGAAGGCGCGTTGGAGCTGTTCCTGGATGAGGCCTATTTTCGCAAAATGCCGCCCAAATCTCTGGACCGGGACGATTTTTCCCTGATGATGGACCTCGTGCGGGAACTCTCCAATGCGGATGCCGCCGCGACGATGACGGCCATGGCTGCCACCGCCGTCATGCAGGGGATGGAACACTGCCCCAGCCTGCCGTCGCGTGTGCTGGTCACCGGGGGGGGGCGCAAAAATCCGGTGATGATGCAGATGCTGTCCGTCGGATTGGATTGCCCCGTGCAACCGATCGAAGAGGTCGGACTGGACGGAGACATGCTGGAGGCACAGGCTTTTGCCTTCCTCGCCGTGCGTGTGGCGCGTGGATTGCCCACTTCTGCGCCCGGAACTACCGGCGTCGCGGCGCCCGTTGGTGGCGGGCAAATCAGCCGCCCCTGACGTACCTCCCGTTGCAAGCCCTAGATGCCTCCGGCGGAGGTATTTGAGGCCCAAAGAAACCAAGAAAGCCGAACGCCCGCCACGTTCCGAGACATGGCGGGCGGGAAGCAATCTGGGTCTTCCAGAGGCTTCTTCGGGCGCGGTCATCGGCTCCTCAGCCTGTACCGCACAATCAGTTTTTCCAAAATTGGTTAGGAAAATGTTTCTTTGGGCTCAAAATACCTCGGGGGTGAATTGGCCGTAGGCCAAGAGGGGGCTGGCCCCTTCTGGGTGAAGCATTTCGCGACACCTTAAGTCGCCAATAGCCCACCGCGCCTTTCGCTCTCGGTGTATTGGCGTACTTTTTTGAGCCTGGTGTTTTTCAAAACGCTGAAGTCAGCCGCCCGTGTGGCTCATGTGGCGCGAGACGCGGCCGTCTACATTCTGACGCGAATAGTCAAAATCGTGCCCTTTGGGTTTGAGGGCGATGGCGGCGCGAATGGCCGCTTCCAGGGCGGCGTTGTCGCTGGGATGATTTCGCAAGGGGGCCCGCAGATCAGCCATGTCCTCTTGGCCAAGGCACATGAACAGCTCACCTGTGCAGGTCAGGCGCACTCGGTTGCAGCTTTCGCAGAAATTATGGGTCAGCGGCGTGATAAAGCCGATCTTCTGGCCGGTTTCTTCCAGCCGGACATAGCGCGCAGGCCCGCCTGTGCGTTCGTCCAGATCGGTCAGAGTGTAATGCTCGCCGAGCTTTGTCCGCAGATCGGACAGCTTCCAATATTGGTCCAGCCGCTGTTCATTGCCGATGTCACCCATCGGCATGACCTCGATCCACGTCAGGTCCATGTCGCGCTTGGCGCACCATTCGGTCATCGACAGCAACTCGTCTTCGTTGAAGCCCTTCAGCGCCACCGCGTTGATCTTGACCCGCAGGCCCGCCTTTTGCGCCGCGTCGATCCCGCGCAGAACCTGAGGCAAACGTCCCCAGCGCGTAATATCCGCAAATTTCTGTTCGTCCAGCGTGTCCATCGACAGGTTCACCCGACGCACACCAGCATCAAACAGATCCTGCGCAAAACGTTCCAGCTGCGATCCATTGGTCGTCAGCGTCAGCTCTTTCAAGGCGCCAGAGTCCAGATGCCGCGTCATCGACCGGAAGAAAGTCATGATATCGCGCCGCACCAGCGGCTCGCCCCCGGTGATCCGCAGCTTTTCCACACCCAGACCCACGAAGGTCGAACACATGCGGTCCAGTTCCTCCAGTGTCAGAAGCTCTTTCTTGGGCAGAAAGGTCATGTTCTCGGACATGCAATAGACGCAGCGAAAATCGCAGCGGTCGGTGACCGAGACCCGCAGATAAGAGATCGGGCGCTGGAAGGGATCAATCAAAGGTGCTGTCATGGTTTTAACCTAGTGCTCGGCGGATATTTGAGCAAGTCTGCGCGTGAAATTGTATTGGGGCGACCAAGGTCGTAGTGTGCGCGGTATGAGAGCAGCAGGTATCATCTTTTTGGCCTTCGGGTTGTCCGCTTGTGGTGGCAGTGGTTTTTTTCAACCCAACCCGCCTGAATCGAGCCTTCCCTCCGGTGCGACAACCGATCAGTCCCGCCCGCAGGCGCGCCCCGAAACCATTGCGGTCAAACCGCCCGCCAACGCCCGCTCGGTCGAAGATTTTGACACCACGACCGCAGCGGAACGCAAAGAGGCCGCTGCCGCCCCGAAACCTGCCGGTGAACAACAGTTGGGCGAAACCATTGCGTCGCTTGGAGACGTGTCAAAACCCGGGTTCTGGCTGGAGACTCCACTGGTCACGTCGCCTGCCAAGGGGCGTGTGTTTTTTCCCGCCTCGGGCAAATCCGCACAGGTCGATCTGATCCCGATTGATGGCCCTGCGACCGCAGGCAGCCGCCTGTCTTTGGCTGCGATGCGTCTGATCGAGGCGCCGCTGACCGACCTGCCAACCATTCAGGTTTTCTCGGGCGGCTAAAGGTACTTCCCGGCCTCGCGCCGGGCGAATCCCTTCATCTGCGTGCCATTTGTTTCCAGAAAGGCCCGCGCCCGATCGGCGTCATGTTTGGACAGATCGCGAATCCACCAGGCAACGGCTTTCTGGATGAACCATTGCTGATCGCTCACATAACCCGCGGCCCAGCCCAAGACCCTGTCCCGAATGGCAAGATCCTGTTCTGACGGGAAATTCTGCTTGGTCCAGGGCAGGGTGATCACCATAGCCGCGCGTTTGGTCCACATGTGCTCGGATCGGGTCCAGGCGTCGACTTCATCCAACCGGGCGGGGTTCGCCATCAGCCGCCGCGCACCGGCAGAACAGACGTGATCGGCAATCGCCCAGGCATCGAATTGCGGCACCCAAGATGCGATCAACCGCCATACCGCATCATCGTCCTTGATCCGCGCCTGCGTCAGCAGCTTGGCCGCCGCGATCCGCGCCTCGTGAATGTCGGTCTGCCAAAGGGCATCGGCCAGCCCAACGCGCGCGGCGATGTCCATGCCCTGCCGCCACCCCGTTACCAAGTCATTGATCGCCGGATTGGGCGTGCCGAGATAGGTGCGGCTGGCTTTGTGATAAGCTGCGCTGCCCTTGGCGCGCTCTGGGTCCGCCTCTGCCCTCAAGGCGGACAGAGCGGCTTCAAGGTCCATCGTCGCACCGAGTGGGGGCCGCGCCCCCGTCATTCCACCGTCACCGATTTTGCAAGGTTGCGCGGTTGGTCCACGTCGGTGCCTTTCGCGATGGCGGCGTGATAGGCCAAAAGCTGTGCGGGCAGGGCATACAGAATCGGCGTCAACTCTTCTAGAACCTCGGGCATGACGATGACTTGCCACACCTCTTCGCCCGCCACCTTTGCGCCTTGTGCATCGGTGATCAGACAGACCTTGCCACCGCGTGCCATCACCTCCTGCATGTTCGACACCGTCTTGTCGAAGAGCGAGTCCTGCGGCGCCATGACGACCACGGGCACGGTCTTGTCAATCAGCGCGATGGGGCCGTGTTTCAGCTCGCCGGACGCATAAGCTTCGGCGTGTATATAGCTGATTTCCTTTAGTTTTAGTGCGCCCTCCAGCGCGAGGGGGTACATCAGGCCACGCCCAAGGAACAGCACGTCGCGCGCCTCGGCGATCTGCCGGGCGGCGCGGGCGATCAGCTCATCGCGGTCCAGCGCGATGTTGAGGACGCCGGGCAAAGCGCGCATCGCTTCCATGATTTCGTGCAAACGATCGTCGCTCAGACGCCCGCGCGATTGGGCGGCTTTCAGCGCCAAGAGCAGCAGCACGTTCAACTGGCAGGTAAAGGCTTTGGTCGACGCCACGCCAATCTCGACCCCGGCGTGAATCGGCAGAACCAGATTGCTTTCGCGCGCAATCGAGGAGGTTTCGACATTGACCACGGCAACGATCTTGTCGGCCTTTTCCTGACAATACCGCAGCGCCGCCAGGGTATCCGCCGTCTCGCCCGATTGGCTGACGAACAGCGCAACGGTGCCGGGCATGATTGGCGGTTCGCGATAGCGGAACTCCGAGGCGATATCGACCTCGACCGGGATGCCTGCCAGCTTTTCGAACCAGTATTTCGCGGTCAGGCAGGCATAAAACGCCGTGCCGCAGGCAACCATGACCAGCCGATCAACCTTGTCGAAGTCCAGTCCCGGTTCTGGCAGCGCGATGCCCTCTTCGGTCAGATAGGCCGACAGCGCGCCGGACAACACGCCGGGTTGTTCCGCGATTTCCTTGGCCATGAAATGTTTGTAACCGGCCTTGTCGACACGGGCTGCATCCATGCGGATGGTCTTGACCTCTCGGTTGACGCGGCGCCCGGCTTCGTCGGTGATCACGGCACCGGCGCGGGTGATCACGGCGCGGTCGCCTTCCTCAAGATAGGTGATTTGATCGGTCAAAGGCGCCAGCGCGATGGCGTCCGAGCCGACGAACATTTCGCCTTCGCCATGGCCAATGGCAAGGGGCGAGCCCTTTCGGGCGGCGATCAGCAGGTCATCCTCGCCGTCGAAAAGAAAGACCAGCGCAAAGGCGCCTTCCAGCCGGTCGATGGTCTGCATGGCGGCGTCGATCGGAGACTTGCCCTGCGCCAAAAACTGCTGCGCCAACAGGGCGACGGTTTCCGTGTCGGTTTCGGTTTGCGGCTGGATTCCGGCCTCGGCCAGATCGGCGCGCAGATCCTTGTAGTTCTCGATGATCCCGTTGTGCACCACCGCCACCGGGCCCGCCTTGTGCGGGTGGGCGTTGTTTTCGGACGGGCTACCATGCGTGGCCCAACGGGTGTGGCCGATCCCCGACTTGCCGGGCAGAGAGTCATGCACCAGCAGGTCGGAAAGATTTACCAGCTTGCCAACTGCGCGGCGACGGTCAAGATGACCGTTGTTGATGGTCGCGATTCCGGCGCTGTCATAGCCGCGATATTCCAGCCTGCGCAGAGCCTCCACAAGGCTGGGCGCAACTTCGTGTGTGCCAAGAATACCTACAATACCGCACATTATTCTGCCCCTTTGATCTGCTTTGCCTTTCGGGCCCTTAACTTATCGAACAATTTTGTCGCCAATCCCGGCTTGGTCTCTTGTCGGGCCCGGGCCACGGCCAAGGCGCCAGAGGGCACGTCCTGCGTGATGGTCGAGCCACTGGCTGTCATCGCGCCATTGCCCAGCGTCACTGGCGCGACCAGCATGGTATCCGAGCCGATAAAGGCATCGGAGCCGATGGTCGTCTTGTGTTTGAACACGCCGTCGTAGTTGCAGGTCACGGTGCCCGCGCCAATATTCGTGCGCGCGCCGATTTCCGCATCGCCGATATAGGTCAGGTGGTTCGCTTTTACGCCGTCATGCAGCACGGCGTTCTTGATCTCGACGAAATTGCCGACGTGCACGTTTTCCGCCAGCTCGGCGCCCGGGCGCAGGCGGGCAAACGGCCCGACCACGCTGCCGCGGCTCACATGCGCACCCTCAAGGTGCGAAAAGGCCCGGATGCGCGCGCCGCTTTCGACCGTCACATCTGGACCGAAAACCACGTTCGGCTCGACCTCGGTATCGCCGCCGATATAGGTGTCCCATGCCAGAAACACCGTGTCCGGGGCCTGAAAGCTGACGCCATCGTCCATCATCTCGGCCCGGCGGCGGGTTTGGAAAAGTCGCTCTGCGGCGGCCAGTTCAGCGCGCGAATTGACGCCCAGCGTTTCCCCTTCGTCGCAGCGCACGACGGTCGCGGACAATTCTCGCGCTCGGGCAATGCCGACGATGTCGGTCAAGTAATATTCGCCGCTGGCGTTGTCGTTGCCCACCGCGTCGATCAAGTTGAACAGGGTTTCTGCCTTGGCGCAGACAACGCCAGAATTACAAAGCGTTATGGCGCGTTCCTCGTCCGAGGCGTCTTTGAATTCAACGATCCGCTCCAGATCATCGCCTTGTGTCACCAGCCGTCCGTAACGGCCGGGATCGGCCGCTTCAAAGCCCAGAACCACGACGTCATGCTGGGCGCGGGCCTCCAGCATCGCCTCCAGCGTTTCTTCGCGAATAAAGGGCGTGTCGCCGTACAGCACGATGGCATTGCCGCCAAAGCCTTCCAGCGCCGGACGCGCCTGCGCAACGGCATGGGCTGTGCCAAGCTGTTGGCTTTGGATCACCACTTGCGCTTCGGGGTCGTAGTCCTTGGCTGAGGCTTCGACCAGCGCCGCCTCGTGACCCGCGACGACGATGCAGGCCTCCGGCTCCAACGCGCGGCCAGCGCGCATGGCGTGCCAAAGCATCGGCGCGTGGGCAATGCGGTGCAGAACCTTGGGCAGATCCGAGTCCATCCGCGTGCCTTTGCCTGCCGCCAGTACGATGAGGGCTGTGCTCATGGCCTCTTTTCCCGTTTGTTTTTCTGTTGGCCCCGTTTTATCGGGTTATGGCGAAGGGGCAAGCGGACATTGCTCACGCTTGATTTCGGGATGTGACAGGGGCGCGCGCCCATATATGGCAGGAGGGCGGCACATGCGCTGCGTGATATTCGATCTGGACGGAACCTTGGCGGACACCAGCGGCGATCTGATCGCGGCGGCCAACCATTGCTTTGAAGCGATGGGCGAGGAGGTGCGTCTGGATGCCGTGGCCGATGCCGGAGTGGCTTTGCGCGGTGGTCGGCGCATGCTGACCGAAGGGTTGGAGCGCGCGGGCAAATTCTCGGCCGAGCGGGTGATGCAGTGGTATCCCGAACTGCTGTCTGCCTATGGCGACGCGATCGACGTGCACACAAAACTCTATCCCGGCGCGGTCGACGCAGTCGAAGCGTTGCGCAGCGGCGGCTATGCCGTCGGCATCTGCACCAACAAACCGGAAGGACTGGCCGAGACCCTGCTGCGCAGCCTTGGGGTGCGGGAGCTTTTCGGCTCGATGATCGGGGCCGATACGGTGTCCACCAGCAAGCCCGACGTCGCGCCCTATTGGGCGGCGGTGGACGGCTGCGGCGGTCGTCGCGAGGCGTCTTTGATCGTCGGCGACAGCGACACGGATCGCAAGACCGCTGCGGCAGCGGGCGTGCCGGCGATCCTTGTGACCTTTGCGCCGGGGGGGCAAACGGTGCGCGATCTGGCGCCCGAAGGGATCATAGATCACTTTGACGAATTGAGCGGCGAGGTGGCCCGCCTGATCGGCTGACAGGGCAATTCGGGCGTGGTTCAGCCCGGCTGTGCAGGGGCGAAAAGCAGACTGAGAAAGTCGCTTGCGGGCCGGGTTTCCAGAGTGTCGATGACCTGTGAAATCTGCGCGGCCCTTGCGCGGCCGAGCACAGGATCGGCCAATGCATGGAACTTGTCGTGCAACTCGGTCTGGGTCGGCGGCGCGTCCGGATCCCAGCGCGGTTGCATCCAATCGCTTTCGACCATCCCTCCGGTTCGCATAAAAAGCCGAACGCGCGCCAGCCTCGTGCCCGGAAACACCGCGTTGGCCTTGTCGCTTTCGATCATCCGCAATCCTTGGCTGAGGCGCAGAACCTCGGGGTCGTGTAACGTGGTGCCGTCCAAATCCTGCGGGTCCAGCGTGCCGCGCACCAAGGCAACCGCGCAGGGGAATGAGGTGGAATATTGCGCCTCTTCCGTGGTTTGCGGGGTTGCGGTGGCAAGGCGCAGCGCCTCGTGAAAGCTGTCGACCTCGATCCGGTCGACCTGATCGGCGCTCAGCCTATGTTGGGCGCGCAGCGCCAGCACGGCTTCGACCGGGGCCTGCGCCCAGCGGCAGACGGGATAGGGTTTGAAATACTGCTGAAGGATCAGCCAATCCTGTCCCAAACCGCCCCAGAACGCCGGGGCCTGCTCTACGATCAGAGCGGGCGCGCCGGTAAAGCTGCGCCGCGCAAGTTGTGCTGCCGAGACCCCCGCCATGGCGCCAAAGCCTGACCCGTCCTTGAGCATGGTCGGCCAGTCGATGCAGCGCATCATCTGGCTGCGCGGCCCGTGGTATTCGGCGATGCCAAGGGCCTGCCGGGTCTGATCCGGGCTCAGAGCCATCAATCGCGCGCCAGCCGCCGCCGCCGTCACCGCGCCCCAACTGCCCGAGGTGTGATAGTCCGGCGCCGTCGCGTGTTGCGCCGCCGCGGCGCGTGCGCCGACTTCGTAGCCCATGGTCAGGGTCGCCAGAAACTCCGCGCCCGAGGCTTGGCCGCCCAGCACCAGCAGCGCGGGCAACAGCGGGCAGCCGATATGCCCCTTCGCGGGGTTATACCCATCGTGGCCGTCAAGGCTGTCGATGGTCATGCCGGCGGCCATGGCAGTTGCGGCAGGGGCGGCAGACCGGGCGTCAAACAGCATGGGGGACAGGCCGGGCAGATCCTCGGCGGCATGATCGCGGATGATCTGGCTGAGGCGGGTTTGTGAGCCTGCCGCAGCCACCCCGATCAGATCACGCAGGCAGGATTTGACTTGCCTGCGCGGCGCCTCGGGGATGTCCTGCCAGCGCAGGGCGTGGATGAACTCCAGTGGTTCCATGTGCCCAGTCTTCGGGGTTCCACCCGCCGATTCTGTCCTAATCGCGACTTGCCGCGCCGTGGATGTGGATTGACCTGCGGCGCGCAGGACGCCATGAAACCGGTATGAGCACGCGTTTCACCGGCACATTCACCCAACAAGAGCCGATCCCCGAAGACGGGATCGAGGCCGCCTTGGCGGTCCTTCGTCACGGCCGGTTGCACCGCTATAACACCGCAGCCGGAGAGCTTTCGGAAACCGCTTTGCTGGAGCAGGAGTTCGCCGGTTTCACCGGGGCGAAATACGCGCTTGCGGTGGCATCGGGCGGCTATGCTCTGGGCTGCGCGCTTCGGGCTGTCGGGGTAAAGCCGGGCGACAAGGTGCTGACCAATGCCTTTACCCTCGCACCGGTGCCGGGGGCGATTGCTGCCCTTGGGGCGCAACCTGTCTTTGTTGGCGTGACCGAGGGGCTGGTGATTGATCTTGAGGATCTGGAGGCCAAGGCCGATCAGGCAAATGTCCTGATGCTGTCGCATATGCGCGGGCACCTGTGCGACATGGATCGACTGATGGCGATCTGCACGGCGCATGGGGTGACGGTGATCGAGGATTGCGCGCATACCATGGGCGCCGAATGGAACGGCACCCCGTCAGGGCGCTTTGGCGCCGTGGGGTGTTTTTCGACGCAGACTTACAAGCATATCAACTCGGGCGAGGGCGGTTTTCTGATCACCGACGATGCGGAGATCGCGGCGCGGGCGGTGATGTTGTCGGGGTCGTATATGCTGTATGAACGCCACCTTGCGGCGCCGGGGCCCGAGGTGTTCGAGCAAATCAAATACGACACGCCCAATGTCTCTGGGCGGATGGACAACCTGCGCGCGGCGATCCTGCGGCCGCAGTTGCGCGCATTGCCAGAGCAAGCGGTGCGCTGGAACGCGCGGTTTCATACGGTCGAAGACGGGCTGCGCGGCACCCCCGGTCTGACGCTGATCGACCGCGATGCGCGCGGGCGCTTTGTCGGATCGTCGATCCAGTTCCTGTTGCTCGACTGGGCCGCTGACAAGGTGCAAGAGGTCCTGCGCCGCTGCGCCGCGCGCGGGGTCGAACTCAAGTGGTTCGGCGGGTCCGAGCCAAGCGGCTTTACCTCTCGCTATGACAGTTGGCGCTATGCGCCCAGCCAGCCGATGCCGCAAAGCGACCGTATCTTGCGCGGCATCGTCGACATGCGTTTGCCTCTGACCTTCAGTCTTGAGGATTGCGCGCTGATCGCCAGCATTATTCGCGACGAAGTGGGTGCGGTCTTCCAGCAAGCCTGAGCTGGCCCAGTAGGGCATGCTTTCGGAAGCCACTCAACACGGCTGTTCAGCGCGACTTGACCCGACTCGCGCATTGTGACTTATTGAACGCGTGTTCAATAACCGCAGGGGAGGCGGAGCATGTTTCTGGCCAGCATGAAATTCGATCTGGGCGAGGATGTGAACGCCCTTCAGGAGATGGTTCACAAGTGGGCGCAAGAGCGCGTGAAGCCCATCGCCGCGCAGGTCGATCAGACCAATGAATTTCCCAACGAGCTGTGGCGCGAGATGGGCGATCTGGGCCTTCTGGGCATCACCACACCCGAGGAATACGGCGGCGCGGGCATGTCCTATCTGGCCCATGTCATCGCGGTCGAGGAAATCGCGCGGGCCAGTGCCTCGGTGTCCTTGTCCTATGGCGCGCATTCCAATCTTTGCGTCAACCAGATCAAGCTGAACGGCAGCGAAGAGCAGAAGAAGAAATATCTGCCGGGGTTGATTTCGGGCGAACATATCGGTGCGCTCGCGATGAGCGAACCCAGCGCCGGATCGGACGTGGTTTCGATGAAGCTGCGGGCGGAAAAGCGCAACGACCGCTTTGTGCTGAACGGTAACAAATACTGGATTACCAACGGCCCGGACGCCGATACTCTGGTGGTCTATGCCAAGACCGACCCGGATGCGGGCAGCAAGGGCATCACCGCCTTTATCGTCGAAAAGTCGATGAAGGGATTCAGCACCTCGCCGCATTTCGACAAGCTGGGGATGCGCGGCTCGAACACCGCCGAATTGATTTTCGACGATGTCGAAGTGCCCTTCGAGAATATCCTTGGCGAAGAAGGCAAGGGCGTGCGGGTGCTGATGTCCGGGCTGGACTATGAACGCGTCGTGCTGGCTGGGATCGGCACCGGGATCATGGCCGCCTGTCTGGACGAGATCATGCCCTATATGGTCGAGCGCAAGCAATTTGGCCAAAGCATCGGGGATTTCCAGCTGATGCAGGGCAAGATCGCCGACATGTACACCAAGATGAACAGCGCCCGCGCCTATGTTTACGAAGTCGCCAAGGCCTGCGATCGCGGGCAGGTGACCCGTCAGGATGCCGCTGCCTGCTGCCTTTATGCCTCGGAGGAGGCGATGACCGTCGCGCATCAGGCGGTACAGGCCATGGGCGGTGCCGGGTTCCTGTCCGACGCCGCGGTCAGCCGGATCTTCCGCGATGCCAAGCTGATGGAGATCGGTGCGGGGACATCGGAAATTCGCCGGATGCTGGTCGGCCGCGAACTGATGGCAGCGATGAGGTAAGCCATGCCGCGTTGGCTGTGGTTCCTGCCGCTGGGCCTGTTGGTGCTGTTTGGCGCCTTGCAGGCCTTTCGGCTGGGCTGGATCGCCGCCAACCTGACGGAAAGCGAAACCATTGCCGCCTATGCCGCGCGCTATGCTAATCAAGAGGGCGCGGGAGTGGAAAACTGGGATTGTCTGGCCCGACCGGGCGACACGGTCTGGCTGGTGATCCGCTGCGGAACGCCGCGGGCGTTTTGGGAATACCGCGTCAATCGGTTTGGCGGGCTGGTCGGCCTGTCCCCACCGGGGCAGGCGACAAGGGAAGGAGGGCCAAGAACATGAAATTCGCACTGACTCTTGTGGCGCTTGCGCTGAGCGCGCCTGCGGCAGCGCAGGATCTGGTCTTTTCCATGGACGCGACCGACGCATGTTTCGCCTCTGGCGGCACGTCCGAGGACTGCATCGGCGCTTCGGCCGAGGCCTGTACGGAAAACACCCCCGGTGGCTACACCACCGTCGGCATGGGCGGCTGTTATGACGCCGAGCGGCAGGCCTGGGATCAACAGTTGAATCAGGCCTACGCTGAAGCGATGGCCTATGCCAAGCAGATGGACGCCGAAAACGCTGATTTTGCGCCCTCGCAGGTCGATACCCTGCGCGAGATGCAGCGCGCCTGGATCCCCTACCGTGATCGCTCCTGCGATTACATCCGCAGCCAATGGGGCGGTGGAACCGGGGGCGGGCCAGCCTCGATCATGTGCCTGATGCAGGAAACCGCCAGACAGGCGCTGTTTCTCGAATCAACGATGCCCGGCGACTGATGCTGACCCGCGCCGCAACATACGACGCCCTGCGTGATGGCTTCGCTTGGCAGATCCCTGCGCGTATGAACCTTGGCGCGTCGGTCTGCGATGCATGGTGCGAACGGGACCCTGACCGCGTTGCGATCATTGATCTGACCGAAGGGCGGGACGAAATCACCTATGCCCAGTTGCGCCGCATGGCGGACTCTCTGGCTCTGAACATGTTGGCCCGAGGCATCGGGCGCGGCGATCGCGTGGGGGTTCTGCGCTCGCAAGGGGCGTGGTGCGCGGCCGCGCATATCGCGATCTGGAAGTTGGGCGCCATCTCGATCCCGTTGTTCAAGCTGTTTCGCCATGATGCGCTGGCCGCGCGCGTCAGTGACGCGGGCGCGCGGATCATCGTGACCGACGAAGAAGGCGCCCGAATGGTCGGCGCGCTGGATGGCGTCACGGCGCTGTTGCCCGAGACGCTGACCCTCGGCGACACCCGATTGCCCGCCGAAGACTGCAGCCAGGAAGACCCGGCGGTTCTGATCTACACCAGCGGCACCACCGGCAGCGCCAAGGGCGCGCTGCACGGCCACCGAGTGCTTGAAGGGCATATGCCGGGCGTCGAGATCAGCCATGATTTTCTGGGGCAGAATGGGGATGTCCTCTGGACTCCGGCGGATTGGGCCTGGATTGGCGGGCTGTTCGACGTGCTCATGCCGGGCCTGCGCCTTGGCGTGCCCGTTGTCGCCGCGCGGCTGGCGAAATTCACCCCGCAGGCCTGCGCCGAGATCATCGCGCAGGGCGGGGTACGCAACGTGTTTTTCCCGCCCACCGCGCTGCGGATGCTCAAGGCCGAGGCGGCCCGGATTTCCGGTCTGCGCACGGTCGCCAGCGGCGGCGAGCCTTTGGGGGCAGAAATGCTGGCCTGGGCACAAGAGGCGCTCGGCGTGACGATCAACGAATTTTACGGCCAGACCGAATGCAATATGGTCGCCAGTTCCTGTAGCGCGCTGTTCCCCCCGCGTCCCGGTTGCATCGGCAAACCGGCGCCGGGCTTTGAGATTGCGGTGCTGGACGAGGAAGGTCAGGAAACCACCGACGAGGGCGATATCGCCATCCGGCGCGGCGCGGCCTCGATGATGCTGGGGTACTGGAACCGCCCAGAGCAGACCGCCGAGAAATTCCGCGGTGACTGGATGCTGACCGGCGACCGGGGCATCTGGGACGACGGTTATCTGCGCTTTATCGGGCGCGAGGATGACGTGATCACCAGCGCCGGCTATCGCATCGGCCCCGCCGAGATCGAAGACTGCCTGCTGACCCATCCCGGGGTCGCAACCGTCGGCGTTGTCGGCAAACCCGATCCGCTGCGCACCGAAATCGTCAAAGCCTATGTGGTGCGTAAACCGGGCGCGGATGTCCACGAGCTCGAGCTTCAGGAGTGGGTCCAAGATCGCCTCGCAAGCTATTCATACCCAAGGGAAATCAGCTTTGTCAAAGCGCTGCCCATGACGGTGACCGGCAAGGTGATCCGCAAGGATCTGAAGGCGATGGCCGCGCAGGAGGTGAAAGAATGAGCGTCCTGCCAAATCGAAAGACCTGGCCGAAGTGGTTTCAAGGGGTGTCATTGTTGGGCGTGAGCCCTTTCATTGTGGCAATGGTTGGGGCGCTTGCCTTTTTTCCTGAAGGGGTGATCGCGGCGGTCTTTGGCCAGGTGGAGCCGGGAGGATTGATAGCGATCCTGATGGAAGTTGTGCTTCTGGGCTGCCTCGTTGCCTACGTTCTGGCCGTCTTGGTTCTGGGAGCCAGGCTGATCCTTCGGTTCGGAGGCTGGCTGTGGGGCGATGGGGAACGGACATGATGATCCGTGCTGCAGGTCTGTCGCTTGTCGCTATGTCGCCTTCCTTTGCTCAGGAACCCGAGCCGCTGCCGAGCTTTTCCGAGTGCATGGACGCCGAAGCGGCCCGTTTTGAGCGGGCCTTGAATCGGCATCTGACGGGGCCGGAGGCGGACAGTTTCGAGATCGGCGACACGCACGGTGTCGAATATTGCGGCACCCTCGGTATAGTGTCGTGCGACCGATCAGAGACGCCATTGGCCTGCCAGCATGCGCTTGGCGCCCAGCAGGACGTTCTGTCGGACAAGGTGCGCGCCGCGCTGCCCACTCCCGAAACCTTGGTCGGCCGGGGCGAAGAGCCGCTGTACGCCGCGCTTTACGCCTTGGCACTGGGCCAATGGGCCGAGCCGGATTGCGCGGGTAACACGCCCGTCATGGAAGCCTGGTGTCAGGCCCGCGAAGCCAACCGCAGGCTGATCAACGCGGTTTCGGCATGGCAATTGGCGCGCTATCTGGACGCCGTTCCCGATGCCTTCTCCGCAGGCTGGGCGCAGGTGCCGCCCCCCACGCGGCCTCGTGCGCGTGCAGGAAAGGACAAGGAATGACTCAAAAAATCATAACAGGAGCAGGCGCATGCGGCTGACATCGTCCTATATTGTCGGGTCGGAAACGGCCCGCGCCAACCGCGCGGCGCATGAAACCGCCCTGCGCGAAATCGCTGAAGCCGCCGAGCTGGCGGCACAGGGCGGCGGTGCACGGTCGCGCGAACGCCACGTCTCGCGCGGCAAGATGCTGCCGCGGGAACGTGTGGCCAACCTGCTTGATCCCGGGGCGCCTTTCCTTGAAATCGGCGCAACCGCAGCGCATGGCATGTATGATGGCGCGGCCCCGGCGGCGGGCATGATCGCGGGCGTCGGACAGGTGCACGGACGGCAAGTCATGGTGGTCTGCAACGACGCCACGGTAAAGGGCGGCACCTATTACCCGATGTCGGTCAAAAAGCACCTGCGCGCGCAGGAGATCGCCGAGGAAAACCATCTGCCCTGCATCTACCTCGTCGACAGTGGCGGCGCCAACCTTCCCAATCAGGACGAGGTCTTTCCGGACCGCGACCACTTTGGCCGGATCTTCTACAATCAGGCAAGGATGAGCGCCAAGGGCATCGCGCAGATCGCCGTGGTCATGGGGTCCTGCACCGCAGGCGGGGCATATGTGCCTGCCATGTCCGATGTCTCGATCATCGTGAAGGAACAGGGCACGATCTTTCTGGCCGGCCCGCCTTTGGTCAAGGCGGCGACCGGCGAAGTGGTCACTGCCGAAGATCTTGGCGGCGGCGACGTGCATACCCGCCTGTCCGGCGTGGCGGATTATCTGGCCGAGGATGATGCGCATGCCTTGGCATTGGCGCGGAAGGCGGTGGCAGGGCTGGGCGCGCCGCACCGGACCGATCTGCCGATCATAACGCCCGAAGATCCGGCCTATGACCCGGACGAAATCCTTGGCGTGGTGCCGGGCGATCCGCGCACGCCTTACGACATCCGCGAGGTCATTGCCCGCATGGTCGACGGCTCGCGCTTTGATGAGTTCAAGGCCCGCTTCGGCGAAACGCTCGTGACCGGATTTGCCCATGTTCACGGCATGCCCTGCGGGATCATCGCCAACAACGGCGTGCTGTTCAGCGAGGCCGCCCAAAAAGGCGCGCATTTCGTGGAACTGTGCAGTCAGCGCCGTATCCCGCTGGTTTTCCTGCAGAATATCACGGGCTTCATGGTTGGTCGCAAATACGAAAACGAAGGCATTGCCCGGCACGGCGCCAAGATGGTGACAGCCGTGGCCAGCACCAATGTCCCCAAGATCACCATGTTGGTTGGCGGCTCGTTCGGGGCGGGCAACTATGGCATGGCGGGGCGAGCCTACCAGCCGCGCTTCCTCTGGACCTGGCCCAACAGCCGCATTTCGGTCATGGGCGGCGCACAGGCGGCCGGGGTTCTGGCCACAGTCAAACGCGATGCGATCGAACGTCAGGGCGGCAGTTGGAGCGCCGAGGAAGAGGCCGAGTTCAAGCGCCCGACCATCGAGATGTTCGAACGCCAGTCGCATCCGCTTTATGCCAGTGCGCGGCTCTGGGACGACGGGGTGATCGACCCGCGCAAAAGCCGTGCAACCCTCGCTCTCAGCCTGCGCGCCGCGTTGAACGCGCCCATCGAGGAGACGCGTTTCGGCGTCTTTCGGATGTGAGCATCAGGGGGCTTCGATGCAAATGACTGTTTGGAACGAATGGACGCAGAGGGCAAAGCTTCATGCCTTCATCTTGTTTGAAATACCCCGGGGTGTGCGAGGGGCTGGCCCCTCGCTGTCGCGCCCGATGTGGACGCCAAGGCACAAGGAAGAGACCCATGTTTGACACGATCCTGATTGCCAACCGGGGCGAAATTGCCTGCCGGGTGATGGAAACGGCCCGCGCCATGGGGCTGCGCTGCGTTGCGGTCTATTCCGAGGCGGACGCGGCGGCAAAACACGTCCAGATGGCCGATACGGCGATCTGCATCGGCGGCGCGGCGCCCGCCGACAGCTATCTGCGCGGCGAGCGGATCATCGAAGCGGCGCTCGGTGCCGGCGCGCAGGCGATCCATCCGGGCTATGGTTTTCTGTCCGAGAACCCGGAGTTCGTCGATCAGGTCGAGGCGGCGGGGCTGACCTTTGTCGGCCCCTCGGCCAGCGCGATCCGCAAGATGGGGCTAAAGGATGCGGCCAAGGCCCTTATGGAAGAGGCGGGCGTGCCCGTTGTGCCCGGCTATCACGGCGCCGATCAGGATCCAGGGCATCTGGAGCTTGAAGCCGCGCGCATCGGCTATCCGGTGTTGATCAAGGCCGTCGCGGGCGGCGGCGGCAAGGGCATGCGACTGGTCGAGACGCCCGAGGCTTTTGTCGATGCGCTGGAACGCGCCAAAGCCGAGGCCCGGACCTCGTTCGGCAATGACGCCGTGTTGATCGAGAAATTCGTGACCCAGCCACGCCATATCGAAGTGCAGGTCTTTGGCGATGGCACCCGCGCGGTGCATCTGTTCGAACGCGATTGCTCGCTCCAGCGCCGCCACCAGAAGGTCATCGAAGAGGCCCCCGCGCCGGGCATGACCGAGGACATGCGCGCCGCCATGGGCGCCGCCGCCGTGCGCGCTGCCGAGGCGATTGGCTACAAGGGCGCGGGCACGGTGGAATTCATCGTCGATGGCTCGGACGGGCTGCGCCCCGACGGCTTCTGGTTCATGGAAATGAACACCCGCCTACAGGTCGAACACCCAGTGACCGAGGCCATCACCGGCATCGATCTGGTGGAATGGCAGATCCGGGTCGCGGCGGGAGAAAGCCTGCCTTGCACCCAGAACGATCTGACGATCACCGGCCATGCCTTTGAGGCGCGGCTTTATGCCGAAGACGTGCCCGCAGGCTTTTTGCCCGCCACCGGCCATCTGGCGCATCTGGCCTTTCCCGAAGGCGTGCGCGCCGACAGCGGCGTGCGTTCAGGCGATGACATCAGCCCGCATTACGATCCGATGATTGCGAAACTGATCGTACATGGCCCGACGCGCGCAGTGGCCTTGCAAAAACTGGCGCGCGGACTGGCGGAAACCCAGGTGGCCGGAACGGTGACCAATCTGGCCTTTCTGGGCGCATTGGCGGGGCACGCGGGCTTTGCCGCGGGCGAGGTCGACACCGGGTTGATCGGACGCGACATTGCCGCCCTGACCGCCGCGCCTGACGTGACGCCCGCCGTTCTGGCGCAGGCCGCGCTTTGGGCCGCAGGGTTAGATCAGCCGGGCGATTGGGATCGCGGCTTTACCCTTTGGCAGCCGCTGGAGCGATCGGTGGTTCTGCGCCGCGACGATCAGGATTTTCCCTGCGTGCTGCGCATCCTTGGGCCGGACCGCGCCGAGATTGCCGTCCCGGACGCAACGGTTCTGGCTGAACATCGTGGCGGGCGCTGGTGGTTTGACGGTAGCCTCTGCGGGCAGGCGCATCTGGCTGGCGGGCGGGTGACTGTCTTTGCCAGCTACGGCATTGGTTTTGATGTGGTCGATCCACTGGACCGCGCCGCCGAGGCTGCAGGCGGCAACGGGTTGACGCTGGCGCCAATGCCGGGACGGGTGGTCTCGGTGCATGTCCATGCGGGGCAGGTGGTGCAGGCCGGGGATCGTCTGGCGGTGCTTGAAGCAATGAAAATGGAACATACGCTCGTCGCCGGGCTGGACGGCACCGTGGCCGAAGTGCTGGTGAGTGATGGCGATCAGGTTGAGGCCGGCGCCCCGCTGATCCGCCTTGAGGAGGAAGAGGCATGATCCGTCTGCATCACGTGCAATATGGTCGCTCGTTCCGGGTGCTCTGGCTGCTGGAAGAAATCGGATTGGACAAACTGGGGCCGCTTGAGATCGTCGAGCACAGGATCGGCACCAGGGAAATGCGCGAAGGCGATCTTCCGCGTGTTTCGCCCGCCGTGCGCATCCCGGCCATCGAGATGGACGGGCTGGAACTGGCCGAAAGCGGCGCGATTGTCGAATATCTGACCGAACGCTTTGCCCCGGAACTGGGGCGTGCGGTGGATGATCCTGAACGGCCCGCCTATCTGCAGTGGATTCACTATGCCGAAACCCAAGCCAGCCTGATCGAGAACCTCAACCTGAACCACCTGTTTCTCAGACCGCCCGCGAAGGCCGATCCAGTTCTGCTGAAACTGCTGGCCGCGCGTCTCAAGGGCACCTTGGCAGGAATGGAAACGCGCCTTGGTGATCAGCAATGGTTGCTGCCATCGGGGTTTTCGGCGGCGGACGTGATGATGGGCTTCAACCTTTTCGCCGCGCCCTTCTACGTAAAGTTGGACCCGTTCCCGCGGCTTCAGGCCTACAAGGCGCGGATCGAGGCGCGCCCGGCCTATCTGCGGGCAGTGGCCCGCGAGGGGCAGCAGCGCTTTTACACGCAGGAGTTTTATCCTGTGCCCGAGGCGTGACCGGGCCCGCGAGGGCCACGCGAATTTGAAGACAAACAGACAGGGGGCAACATGGCCGAACATGTCGAGATTTTCGAAGTCGGGCCGCGGGACGGGCTTCAGAACGAGGCGCGGCAGATCCCGACCTCGGACAAGATCGCCTTGGTGGATTGCCTGAGCCGTGCGGGCTTTCGGCGGATCGAATGCGCCAGTTTTGTCAGCCCCAAGTGGGTGCCGCAGATGGCCGACAGTGGCGAGGTGCTGGCCGGGATAACGCGGGCGGCGGGCGTATCCTATGCCGCCTTGACGCCGAACATGCAGGGGCTCGAGCGCGCGATTACCGCCAAGGCAGACGAGGTGGCGATCTTCGGCTCGGCCTCGGAAGGGTTTTCCAAGGCCAATATCAACGCCACCATTGCCGAAAGCCTCGAACGGTTTGCCCCGGTGGCCAAGGCAGCGCAGGAGGCAGGACTACCGGTGCGAGGCTATGTCTCTTGCGTGGTCGAGTGCCCCTATGACGGCGCGGTGGCGCCGGACAGCGTGGCGCGTGTGGTTTCTGCCTTGCGCGACATGGGCTGTTACGAGGTGTCACTGGGCGACACCATCGGACGCGGAGAGCCCGAGGCAGTCGGGACGATGCTGGATGTGGTTCTACAGGACATGCCCGCGGCACGACTGGCCGGGCATTTTCACGACACCAGCGGGCGGGCGCTGGAGAATATCGAAGTGTCATTGGAGCGCGGGCTGCGGGTGTTCGATGCGGCGGTTGGCGGGCTGGGCGGTTGCCCCTATGCGCCCGGCGCGGCGGGCAATGTGGCAACCGAAGCGGTGCACGACCGCCTGACCGCCCTGGGCTACGAGACCGGCCTTGATCGCGCCGTGCTCGACCAAGCCGGAGCCATGGCGCGGGCGATGCGCGGGTGAGCGTCTGGATGGTCAGCCTTGCTGGCCTGCCGGGGGTCGGCAAAAGCACACTGGCGCGGATGCTGGCGGCCCGGACAGGCGCGCTTTGGCTGCGGATCGATGCGATCGAGGGGGCGATGCGCCTGTCACATATGCGCTGCGATGACCTTGCGGATGGCGGCTATGCGGCGGCGCAGGCGGTGGCATCGGGAGCCTTGCGGCAAGGTTTTTGCGTCATCGCCGATTGCGTGAACCCTTGGGCCATGACCCGCGCGGCATGGCAGGTGGCCTCGGCAAAGGCCGGGGCATTGCATCTGGATGTGGAGCTGGTCTGTTCCGACACCGCAGCGCATCGACGCCGGATCGAGGCGGACCGCGATGCGCCCGAAGGGGGGCAACAGCCCGACTGGCAGGCGGTCTGTACACGCGATTACACACCCTTTGACGGGGCCTTGCGTCTGGATACGGCGGATTTCTCCGCCGAGGCGGCAACCGGGCGGATCATCAAAGAACTGGAGGGCCGGGGATGGCTGAACTGATCGAGGTAACCAAAGACGCGCGCGGCGTGGCGACCATCTGGCTGGCCCGCGAGGACAAGCACAACGCCCTCTCGGCGCAGATGATGCAAGAGCTTGAGGCCGAGGCGCGCGCCTTGGCGCAGGATGACGCGGTGCGCGTGGTCGTTCTGGCAGCACAGGGCAAGACCTTTTGCGCGGGGGGCGATCTTGCTTGGATGCGCGAGCAGTTCGGCATGGACCCGGACACCCGCCGCCGCGAATCAGCGCGGATCGCCGCCGCGCTTGGCGCGCTGTACGACCTGCCTCAGCCGTTGATTGGACGGGTGCAGGGCAATGCCTTTGGCGGCGGCGTCGGCCTTGCCGCAGTCTGTGATGTGACGATTGGCGTGGCGGGGCTGAAAATGGCCCTGACCGAGGTCAAGCTGGGTCTGATCCCGGCCAATATCGGCCCCTATGTGCTGGCCCGCATGGGCGCACGCAGCGCCCGCGAAGTCTTTATGAATGCACGCGTTTTCGACGGGGACGAGGCGGTGCGGCTGGGGCTTTTGTCCCGCGCCGTGCCGCCCGAGGCGCTGGACGAGGCCGTTGAGGCCGAGATTACCCCCTATCTGAGCTGCGCCCCCGGCGCGGTCCGCGATGCCAAACGCCTGATCCGCGATCTGACCGGAGGCGTCACGCAGGCCGAGGTCGATCTGGCCATCGACGCGCTCGCCGCGAGGTGGGAAACCATTGAGGCCCGCGAAGGCATCGGGGCCTTTCTGGACAAGCGCCCGGCGCCCTGGGCGTAATGATTGTCCAGATCGCCCACCTTTATGCCACGGCTTGTCTGGCGGTGATCTTCTTTCAGATCGCCCTGATCCTTGGGACGCCGCTTGGGGCCTATACCCAAGGCGGGCAGCACCCGGGCAAACTGCCGTTGAAGGGCCGGGCGATGGCCGCACTGTCGATCCCGGTTCTGATGCTTCAGGCGCTGGCGATCCTGTCGGCAGCCGGGTTTCCGGGGCTTGACTGGCCGCGCTGGACGGGCTGGGCGGCGCTGGCCCTGTCGCTGGTCACAACGCTGCTCAACTGGATCACGCCGTCGCAGCGGGAGCGGGCGCTATGGGGTCCGGCGACTCTGGTGATGAGCGCGCTGGCCGCCTATGTCATGGTGATCTCGGGCGCCGATTAAAGCGTGCACGCCGCGACCCTTGAGCGCGGCATTTTTGGGCAAGCCGCACGGCAGACGCAGTATCCACCTGTGCTCAAAGAGAAAAATCCGGAAACATTCGGGCATTTGCATTTACTTTCAGCCCATTGAATGTGGCTTAGGCTTGTTGACCCTGATGGCGCGTAGGGATAAGTCAGGCCTGAACATCCGCGCGCGGGCCTCGCGCGCCTCAACGAAGGAGCCGCCTCGTGGAAGAGATGCTGCGGGAATACCTTCCCATTCTGGTCTTTCTGGCCATCGCCATCGGTCTTGGCCTTGTGCTTATCCTTGCCGCTGTGATCATCGCCGTGCGCAACCCCGACCCGGAAAAGGTTTCGGCCTACGAATGCGGGTTCAACGCCTTTGATGACGCAAGGATGAAGTTCGACGTCCGGTTCTATCTGGTCTCGATCCTGTTCATCATCTTTGACCTTGAGATCGCCTTTCTGTTCCCGTGGGCCGTGGCCTTCAAGGACGTCAGCATGGTGGGTTTCTGGTCGATGATGGTCTTCCTTGGCGTTCTGACCATCGGCTTTGCTTACGAATGGAAGAAAGGGGCGCTCGAATGGGAGTGATGACCGGAGTCAACACTGCTGGGCCCGACAAGGAAGTCGCCACGCAGGAGCTGAATCGCGAGCTGCAGGACAAAGGCTTTCTGCTGACCTCGACCGAGGACATCATCAATTGGGCGCGCACCGGCTCGCTGCACTGGATGACCTTCGGTCTGGCCTGCTGCGCCGTCGAGATGATGCACACCGCGATGCCACGCTATGACATGGAGCGTTTCGGCACCGCGCCCCGCGCCTCACCGCGCCAGTCGGACCTGATGATCGTGGCCGGGACGCTGACCAACAAGATGGCCCCGGCGCTGCGCAAGGTCTATGACCAGATGCCCGAGCCGCGCTATGTGATCTCCATGGGGTCCTGCGCCAATGGCGGCGGCTACTACCACTATTCCTATAGCGTTGTGCGCGGCTGCGACCGGATCGTTCCCGTCGATGTCTACGTTCCGGGCTGCCCGCCGACGGCCGAGGCGCTGCTGTACGGCATCATGGCGCTTCAGAAGAAGATTCGCAGAACGGGGACACTCGTACGATGAAAGACCTTGGTGCCCATATCGAACAGAAACGCCCGGATTGCGTGATCGGCTGGACCGTCACCCATGACGAGCTGACGGTTGACGTGGCGCCCGCGAATATTCGCGGGTTTGTCGAGTTTCTGAAGACCGATTCCACCTGCAAATTCACCACGTTGGTCGATATCACCGGGATCGATCACCCCGAGCGGCCCAAGCGTTTTGACGTGGTGTACCACTTCTTGTCGATGTACCAGAACCACCGCATTCGCCTGCGGGTGAGCATCCGCGAAGATGAAATGGTGCCGTCGATTGTTTCGGTGCATCCGTCGGCCAACTGGTTCGAGCGCGAAGTCTTTGACATGTTCGGTGTGATCTTTACCGGCCACCCGGACCTGCGCCGCATCCTGACGGATTACGGTTTTCGCGGCCACCCGCTGCGCAAGGACTTCCCGACCACGGGCTATACCGAGGTGCGCTATGACGAAGAGCAAAAGCGCGTTGTGTACGAGCCGGTATCGCTGGTTCAGGAATATCGCCAGTTCGATTTCATGTCGCCGTGGGAGGGTGCCAACTATATCCTGCCGGGTGATGAGAAGACCGAGGAAAAGGCATGATGGGCGGCTACGGCATGGGCGGAAGCGGCCTTGTGTGGCTTGTGGTATTTGGGGCGGCCATCATCATTCCGTTCTGGCGTCTTCTTCCCCGTTTCGGAATCCCGAATTGGGTTGCGTTGTTTACACTCATCCCGCTTGTGGCTTTGATCCTGCTTTGGGTTATGGCCTTCAAAGACAAGATTGACGGAGGCACGGCATGATGGACGGCTCCAAAGGTTTCGAAGACGCCCTGACGGGTGAACAGAAGATCCGCAATTTCAACATCAACTTCGGCCCGCAACACCCTGCGGCGCACGGGGTTTTGCGGATGGTTCTAGAGCTTGACGGCGAGATCGTCGAGCGGGCGGACCCGCATATCGGCCTGCTGCACCGGGGCACGGAAAAGCTCATGGAGAGCCGGACCTACCTGCAGAACCTGCCGTATTTCGACCGGCTGGACTACGTGGCCCCGATGAACCAGGAACATGTCTGGTGTCTGGCCATCGAAAAGCTGACCGGGGTCGAGGTGCCGCGCCGCGCCAGCCTGATCCGGGTGCTGTTCTGCGAGATTGGCCGGGTGCTTAACCACCTGCTGAACGTGACGACCCAGGCCATGGACGTGGGCGCGCTGACGCCGCCGCTTTGGGGCTTTGAGGAGCGCGAAAAGCTGATGGTGTTCTACGAGCGCGCTTGTGGCGCCCGTCTGCACGCCGCCTATTTCCGCCCCGGCGGCGTCCATCAGGACCTGCCGCCCAAGCTGATCGACGATATCGAAACCTGGGCCAATGAATTCCCCAAGGTGATGGACGACATCGACGGGCTGCTGACCGAGAACCGCATCTTCAAGCAGCGCAACTGCGATATCGGTGTTGTGACCGAAGAAGAGATCAACGAATGGGGCTTTTCGGGCGTCATGGTGCGCGGCTCGGGCCTCGCATGGGATTTGCGCCGCGCGCAGCCTTACGAATGCTATGACGAGTTCGAATTCCAGATCCCTGTCGGCAAGAACGGCGACTGCTATGACCGTTACCTCTGCCGTATGGAAGAGATGCGCCAGTCGGTGCATATCATCCATCAGGCGATCGCCAAGCTGCGCGCACCCGAAGGGCAGGGGGACATTCTGGCCCGTGGCAAGCTGACCCCGCCGACACGCGGCGACATGAAGACCTCGATGGAAGCCTTGATCCATCACTTCAAGCTGTACACAGAGGGTTTCAAAGTGCCCGAAGGCGAAATTTATGCCGCAGTCGAAGCGCCCAAAGGCGAATTCGGCGTTTACCTTGTGTCGGACGGCTCCAACAAACCCTACCGGGCCAAGCTGCGTGCGCCCGGCTTCCTGCATTTGCAGGCGATGGATCATGTCGCAACGGGCCACCAGCTGGCCGATGTGGCGGCGATCATCGGGACGATGGATGTCGTGTTCGGAGAGATTGACAGATAACAGGCGGGGCCACTTGGCCCCGTTCGCCTTTGAAGACCCAATGCCAGAACGGCACAATGCCGCGGCAGAGCGACAAAGTGACTACGAGGGACCTGTAATGAACAAGATTTTTGCTGCGTTTGCCACGCTGAGCCTGACCGCAGCCTGCGTGTTGCCCGAGGGGGTCACTGAACAAGATCTGGCCGCTTTTGATGCGGCTGTGGCCTCGATCGGGTGCGAGCTTTCGACAGAAACCGACTATCTCCCGGTCGAACTGCAAACCGGCATGACCCGTGAAAAACTGATCGAAGTCGCGCAATACAAGGTGTCGAGAGAGCAGGCTGTGTCGCTGCCCAATGGCGGCGTGCGCTCGGTCGTAGGCGCCTGCCAACCCAAGGCGACGGCCGCTGCCGAAGCCTGAGAATTCCTGATCCCGCGCCGCCAGCGAGGCGGCGCGCAACTTTCGGAGAACGTGCCCAATGCTGCGCCGTTTGCATAAAGAGCAACCTGAAACTTTCGCCTTCACGCCGGACAACCTGGCCTGGGCCGAGGCTCAGATGACGAAATACCCGGCAGGCCGTCAGGCCAGCGCGGTGATCCCGCTGCTGTGGCGGGCGCAAGAGCAAGAAGGCTGGCTGACACGCCCGGCCATCGAAGGCATCGCCGAGATGCTCGGCATGCCCTACATGCGGGTGCTGGAAGTGGCCTCGTTCTACTTTATGTTCCAGCTGCAACCTGTTGGGTCTGTTGCTCATATTCAGATTTGCGGGACGACCTCCTGCATGATATGCGGCGCCGAGGACCTGATTGCCGTCTGCCGTGAAAAGATCGCCGACAAGGCGCATACGCTCAGCGCAGATGGCAAGTTTTCTTGGGAAGAGGTCGAGTGCCTTGGCGCTTGCACCAACGCGCCGATGGCCCAGATCGGCAAGGATTATTACGAAGACCTGACCGTGGACAAGCTTCGCGCACTTCTGGATGCGCTTGGCAAAGGCGAGGTGCCGCAAGTCGGCCCGCAAAACGGTCGTTTCGCCGCCGAGCCCAAGTCCGGGCTCACCTCGCTGACCGAATTCGTCAACGGCTCGATCAAGCTGAACGCCTCGGCGCAACTGGCGCAGGACATTGGCGACACGGTCAAGCGCATCGACGGCACCGAAGTGCCACTGCGCGCGCCCTGGGGCGATGCCTCTGCCTTCACGACCACGGGCACGCCCGCCGAACAGCCCAAACCCGCCGCCAACAGCCCGGTCGACAAGACCGGCGTTGACAAGCGCGAGGCCGTCGCGACGCCCAAGGCCAAGCCCGAAACCAAGGCGAAAGGCGCTGAAACCGCTGCGAAACCGGCGAAATCCGGGGCTGCGGCCACGTCTAAGACCAAAGCAGCAGAGGCGGCGACAACCGTCCCTGACGCCGACGCACCCGACAGCCCCGGCACCAAGCCCGAAGCGCTGGACGGCCCGCGCGGTGGCCAGGCAGATGATCTCAAGCAAATCAAGGGAATAGGCCCGAAACTTGAGAAGCTTTGCAACAGCCTTGGCTTCTATCATTTTGACCAGATCGCATCTTGGTCCGAGGCGGAAGTCGCTTGGGTTGACGCCAATCTGGAAGGTTTCAAAGGCCGTGTGACGCGTGACACATGGGTGTCGCAGGCAAAAACGCTGGCGTCGGGCGGTGAAACCGAGTTTTCTAACCGTGTCAAGAAGGGGGATGTCTACGAATAGGGACATCCGGGATACGGATAGGGAGTGATCAGATGAACGAAAATACTGAGACCTGTGCAATGAAATGTTGGGGCGCGGCGGCTGTTTTTGGGCTGCTGGTGTTGGTCCTCAACCTTTCGTCGTCAATGGCATCGGCGGTCTTGTTGGGGCTTTTGGTCTTTGGATTTCTGGGATTGCTCTTCAACTGGCTGTTCTGTGCGCCTGTGCCGAAAGCCGGTCAGGCGAGCAGCCGTATGAGTTCTGCCACCAGCGCCGCTGCCACAACCGGCGCAGCCGCGGCCGTTGCGGCAAGCACGGCCAGCGCCGCCAACAAGCCGACGGCCTCTGCGCCGGAAGCTAAGGCAGCACCAAAGGCCGAAACCGCAGGCGCGGCGCAACCCGAAGCGGAAGCGGCGCCAAAACCAGATACTCCTGTCGAGGACAGCGCCCCCGCACCGGAAAAAGACGCGGCGCCGAAATCAGAGGCTTCTGCAAGTGCGGAGTCAGGTACCTTGGTCAAGCCGTCGAAACAATTGGCGGGGCAGGCTGAGTTGGCGGAACGCAAGGGCAGCTGGAAGTACGAAGGCGGCTCGACAAAGGCGAAGACCGCAGGCGACCCGCCTGCGTCCGGTGCCGATCAGGACAATGTCGACCGCGATGGCGATGGCGTGGTCGAGGGCACGAACGAAGGCTCCAAGCCGCAGATGCTGGACGGCCCGCGCGACGGCGGTGCGGACAATCTGAAAGAAATCAAAGGCATCGGCCCCAAGCTTGAAACGGTCTGCAACAGTCTTGGGGTTTACCACTTTGACCAGATCGCCGCCTGGACCGCGGATGAACTGGCTTGGGTGGATTCGAACCTTGTGGGCTTTAAAGGCCGGGCAACCCGGGATGACTGGGTTGGTCAGGCCAAGATCCTTGCAGCGGGCGGCGAGACGGAATTTTCGCAGCGCGTTGAAGAGGGCAAGGTCTACTAAGACCTGCGACGACATCGGGCCTTGCACGCCGAAATCCGGTGTGCGAGGCCTTGCACAGCGACGTCTGGGAGGAACGGCGCCCTGAAGGACGCGGATTGGCCGTGTTTCAACAGATATGGATACGATAACGTGACCTTGACGACCTCCAACTTCCCGATGATGCCGAACTTCGGTCCGGTGATTGATCTCTGGGCCAAGCAGGCCGAGATGATGATCGATATGAATTACTTCATGACGCAGGCTGCATTCGATCTGCCTCTGAGCGTTGCACAGTCGCTGCAGTCGCGTACTGCTGTCCCAGCGCCCAAAGCGGCTGTGACAACAGCGGCCAAGCCTGCTGAAGCGCCTGCGAAAAAGGCGAAGGCTGCAGCGAAAAAGCCCGCCAAAGCCGTTGCCTCCAAAGCCAAGCCGGTTGAGGCGAAGAAAGCCGCTCCGGCCGCAAAGCCTGTTGAGGCGAAGGCCGCTCCGGCTCCGGCCGCCAAGCCTGTTGAGGCGAAGGCCGCCCTGGCTCCGGCCGCCAAGCCTGTTGAGTCGAAGGCCGCTCCGGCTCTGGCCGCCAAGCCGGTTGAGGCGAAGGCCGCTTCGGCTCCGGTCGCCAAGCCTGTTGAGGCGAAGGCCGCTCCGGCTCCGGCCGGCAAGCCTGTTGAGGCGAAGGCCGCTCCGGCTCCGGCCGCCAAGCCGGTTGAGGCGAAGGCCGCTCCGGCTCCGGCCGCAAAGCCTGTTGAGGCGAAGGCTGCTCCGGCGACAACACCGGCCCCGGCTGCGAAACCCAAGACCACTGCTGCAAGCGCCTCTGCGTCCAAGACCGCCACGGCAAAACCGCGCGGCCGCAAAGCAGTGAAAACGAAGACAAAGCCGGCCAATGGCGTAGACAAAACCGCCGTCAAAGGGTAACGGGCAGGGGTGATGACACAGGCGAAACCGGACCAAGGCAAGACCGGGCGCAAGATTGCGCTGGTGATCGCAGGAACCGGTGTCGCCTGGATCATCGTCAACGCACTTGGCGCCGCGATGGGCTGGACCTCAAGAACACTGGCCTTGTTCGATCTCGCGGCGCTTGCCGCCTTCGGCTGGGCGATCTGGATGATTTACGGACTCTGGCGTGCGCGCCAGGAGAAATAGGACAAGAGCATGCTGCAGGATCAGGACCGCATCTTTACCAACATCTACGGGATGCATGACCGCACTTTGGCTGGCGCGCAGAAGCGTGGTCATTGGGATGGCACCGCCAAGATCATCCAGAACGGGCGCGACTGGATTATTGACCAGATGAAGGCGTCAGGGCTGCGTGGCCGCGGTGGCGCGGGTTTCCCGACCGGTCTAAAATGGTCCTTCATGCCGAAAGAAAGCGATGGCCGCCCGGCTTATCTGGTGATCAACGCCGACGAATCCGAGCCGGGCACCTGCAAAGACCGCGAGATCATGCGTCACGATCCGCACACGCTGATCGAAGGGGCGCTGATCGCCTCGTTTGCGATGCAGGCACATGCCTGCTACATCTACATTCGTGGCGAATACATCCGCGAAAAAGAGGCGCTGCAAGCCGCGATTGACGAAGCTTATGATGCCGGTCTTCTGGGCAAGAACGCTGCCAAGTCCGGCTGGGATTTTGATCTGTACCTGCACCACGGCGCCGGCGCCTATATCTGCGGCGAAGAAACCGCGCTGCTGGAAAGCCTCGAAGGCAAAAAGGGCATGCCCCGGATGAAGCCGCCGTTCCCGGCTGGCTCGGGTCTTTATGGCTGCCCGACCACCGTGAACAATGTTGAATCAATCGCGGTTGTCCCGACGATCCTGCGTCGCGGCCCGGAGTGGTTTGCCAGCTTTGGCCGTCCGAACAACGCCGGGACCAAGCTTTTCGCCATCAGCGGCCACGTGAACACCCCCTGCGTCGTCGAAGAGGCGATGTCGATCACCTTTGAAGAGCTGATCGAAAAGCATTGCGGCGGCATTCGCGGTGGCTGGGACAACCTCAAGGCGGTGATCCCCGGCGGCTCGTCCGTTCCGTGTGTGCGCGGCGAAAAGATGCGCGATGCGGTGATGGATTTCGATTATCTGCGCGGTGAACTGGGCTCGGGCCTTGGCA
Source organism: Pacificoceanicola algae (assembly GCF_049341065.1). Classification (NCBI taxonomy): domain Bacteria; kingdom Pseudomonadati; phylum Pseudomonadota; class Alphaproteobacteria; order Rhodobacterales; family Roseobacteraceae; genus Pacificoceanicola; species Pacificoceanicola algae. Next base: position 83,382 of record NZ_JBMPIX010000003.1, read on the forward strand.
CGGCGGCGGTGATCGTGATGGATCAGTCGACCGACATCATCAAGGCGATCTGGCGTCTTGCGAAGTTCTACAAGCACGAAAGCTGCGGCCAGTGCACGCCGTGCCGCGAAGGCACCGGCTGGATGATGCGCGTCATGGACCGTCTGGTCAAAGGCGAGGCCGACCCCGAAGAGATCGACATGCTCTGGGACGTGACCAAGCAGGTCGAAGGCCACACGATCTGTGCGCTTGGCGATGCGGCGGCCTGGCCGATTCAGGGCCTGATCCGCAATTTCCGCGACGAGATCGAAGATCGGATAAAGGCGCAGAAAACCGGCAAGATCAGCGCCGTCGCGGCTGAATAACCCGGCCTCTTGGTGTAAATTGATATCAGCCCCGGCATTGCTGCCGGGGCTTTTTTGAAATCACCACCACCTGAAACGCTTGGGGCGCGTGAGGCCCCGGCTTGACCATTTTCGGCGCAGCGGCGAGACTGCGCAAAACTTGATGACCCATGGGGAAAGATCGTATGCGTATTGTCCGCCTTATCGTGATTACAGGGCTTGTCCTGTCGACAGCCGCCTGTAGCGGCGGGTTGGGTAATCGGTTCGGTTTTGGCAAGGACAAGGAGTTCTTTGACGGCCAGCGGTATCAGGGGAGCGCCAAATCCGATCGCAGTGATCGCCATCAATTCGTCGCCTCTGTGCGGCCGGTGTCGGCCTCGTTCGACGGCGCAATCGAGGCGGCGCGTTACGAGGGTGTGAAGCACTGCATCAAGTATTTCGGCACCTCGGACATCATATGGTCGGTCGGTCCCGATACGCCGCGCGACACGCTGGTGATCGAGAAGGATACGCTGAGCTTTGCCGGAACCTGCGAAGAGTGACGCAGCCGGTTTTTCGCTGAAAATTGCCGAAATACAAAGGCTTGGGGTGGCTGCTATTGCATAACAGCCGCCCCATCTCACATCTGAGACAAAAGTTATACAAAACGGAGGCGAATATATGCGCCTGATTCCCAGTCTTGTGGCCTGTCTTACGGTTTGTGCCGCGCTTGTTGCCACGCCGCTGGCGGCCAAACCGCCGCTGAGCCAGGTGGATGAGATCGACAATGGCCTGATGGCGATCGCCATCGCCGACGAGATTCGAAACCAGTGCGACGACATCAGCGCGCGCATGATCCGGGCGCTGGCGACGATCAGCGCATTGAAATCGCGCGCCAAGGCGCTTGGCTATACCGAAGAGGAAATCGAGGACTACGTGACCTCGAAAGCCGAAAAGAAGCGGATGCGGGTCAAGGCCACGTCATTTCTGGCGTCCCAAGGGGTGGATGCCGCCAACACGGCGCAGCTCTGCGCCTTTGGACAGGTACAAATCGCCAAATCAACCGCCATCGGCGTGCTTTTGCGATAGATCGCGCGGCGTGGAGCGGGCGGCTTTGAGGATAACACATTTTCCAATTTGCATATAAAGCCCCGCACCGCGTCGATTTTTCTTGGCTTTCTGAGTGATAACGGCTGGTGTCTTGCGTCCAGCCGCGTTAGAACGCGCCCGACCACGGCCCTATCGCCGAAGCGCTGATTGGGGCTGTGCCTGCCATGGCAACTGAAGGGCTCGGGCATGTCCGATTTGCGCAAGATCATCATCGACGGCAATGAGCTGGAAGTGGATGGGGCTATGACCCTTATCCAAGCCTGCGAACAAGCCGGGGTTGAAGTACCACGTTTCTGTTATCACGAACGGCTGTCCATCGCGGGCAACTGCCGGATGTGCCTTGTTGAGGTCGTCGGCGGACCGCCGAAACCTGCGGCCTCTTGTGCCATGCAGGTGCGCGATCTGCGTCCGGGGCCGGAAGGGCAACCTCCGGTGGTGAAAACTAACTCTCCCATGGTCAAGAAGGCCCGCGAGGGGGTGATGGAGTTTCTCCTTATCAACCACCCGCTGGATTGCCCGATCTGTGACCAGGGTGGCGAATGCGACCTGCAGGATCAGGCCATGGCCTACGGCGTGGATTTCTCTCGCTTCCGCGAGGCCAAGCGCGCGACCGACGATCTGGACCTTGGTCCGCTGGTCGAAACCCATATGACGCGCTGCATTTCCTGCACCCGCTGCGTCCGCTTCACCACCGAGGTCGCCGGGATCACCCAGATGGGCCAGACCGGGCGCGGCGAAGATGCCGAGATCACCTCGTATCTGGGGCAAACCCTTGATTCGAACATGCAGGGCAACATCATCGACCTGTGCCCGGTGGGCGCGCTGGTGTCGAAGCCCTATGCCTTCACCGCCCGCCCGTGGGAGCTGACCAAGACCGAATCCATCGACGTGATGGACGCGCTTGGCTCGAACATCCGGGTTGATACCAAGGGCCGCGAAGTCATGCGCTTCCTGCCGCGCAACCATGACGGCGTGAACGAAGAGTGGATTTCCGACAAGACGCGTTTCGTCTGGGATGGCCTGCGTCGTCAGCGTCTGGACAAGCCCTACGTTCGTGAGAACGGCAAGCTGCGTCCGGCAACCTGGCCCGAAGCTCTGACCAAGGCCGCCGAAGCGATCAAGGGCGCCAAGGCGCTTGCCGGTGTGGTTGGCGATCTGGCGCCGGTCGAGGCGATCTTTGGCCTCAAGCAGTTGATCGAAGGGCAGGGCGGCGTTGTCGAATCCCGCACTGACGGGGCGAAACTGCCTGCCGGCAACCGCAGCGCCTATGTTGGCACTGCTGCCATCGAAGATATCGACTCGGCCGAGATGATCCTTCTGATCGGCACCAATCCGCGAGAAGAATCCCCGGTGCTGAACGCGCGCATCCGCAAAGCCTGGGCGCGCGGCGCCAAGGTGGCCCGGATCGGCGCACCCGTGGATCTGACCTATGACGTGATCGAGCTTGGCACCGGGCGTGCGGCGCTTGATTGGGTGGCCAAGCAGGACCATTCCGACAAGGAAGGCGTCAAAGGCGTGATGATCGTTGGCCAGGGCGCACTGACCGAGGCCGATGGCGCCGCCGTGCTGGGCACCGCGATGCAAGCCGCCGAGGCTGGCCATTCCAAGTTCATGGTGTTGCACACCGCCGCCGCCCGCGTGGGTGCGCTGGATGTGGGGGCGGTCAATGAGCGCGGCATGGACGCGGTCAATGAGGCTGATGTCATCTACAATCTTGGTGCGGACGAGATCGAAATCGGCGAGGGCGCCTTTGTGATCTATCAGGGCAGCCACGGTGATCGCGGCGCGCACCGCGCGGACGTAATTCTCCCGGGGGCCGCCTATACCGAAGAACAGGGCCTGTTCGTGAACACCGAAGGGCGTCCGCAATTGGCGCTGCGGGCGGGCTTTGCCCCCGGCGAGGCCAAGGAAAACTGGGCGATCCTGCGCGCGCTGAGCGCCGAGGTCGGTGCAACCCTGCCTTGGGACAGCCTTGCGCAATTGCGCAAGGCACTGGTCGAGGCCGTGCCGCATCTGGCGCAGATCGACGAGGTTCCCGAGAATACCTGGCAGGCCGAGCCTGCGGGTAAACTGGGCGACGCCGATTTCCGCTATGCGATCAAGGATTTCTACCTGACCAACCCGATCGCCCGTGCCTCGGAACTGATGGCCGAACTCAGCCGCGGCGCCAAGGCCCGTGCTGAGGCCCCCATCGCGGCAGAGTGATCTTGCGGGGCGGGGCCTTCATAACGCTCAGCGCACTGGCTCTGGCCAGTGGCCTCTCGGCCTGCACGCCAAGCGAGGATCAGCGCCCCTTTGCGCCGATCTACGAAGGAATCGAGACTCGTCTGCTGGACGGGGATCTTGTTCAATTCGATGTGAAAATGCGCGGCGCCCGTCAAAACGCGGACGTTGCCGACTATGCCGAATGCGCAGCCGCGCAATACGCGTTGATCCGGGGTTACGGGTTTGCGCGTCATTTGCGCACAAATGTATACGAAGAGGGTGGCCTCTGGCGCGGAGATGCGGTTTACACCATCTCGGCGGCGCTGCCCCGCGGGCTCAAGACCATCGACGCAGAAGTTGTGGCGCTGGCCTGTGCCGAAAACGGAATACCGATGGTGTGAGGATCTGATGGCCGACTTCTTTACCACGCCTCTGGGCATACTCGTGATCATCTTTGCACAATGCCTTGCTGTGCTGGGCTTCGTGATGGTCTCGCTGCTGTTTCTCGTCTATGGGGACCGCAAGATCTGGGCGGCGGTGCAGATGCGCCGGGGCCCCAACGTGGTGGGTGTCTATGGCATCCTGCAGTCCGTCGCAGACGCGCTGAAATACGTTGTAAAAGAGGTGGTTATCCCCGCTGGCGCCGACAGAACGGTGTTCATGCTGGCGCCGATGACCAGCTTTGTTCTGGCGGTGATTGTCTGGGCGGTGATCCCGTTTAATGACGGCTGGGTGATCTCGAACATCAACGTTGCCATCCTCTATGTCTTCGCCATGTCCTCGCTTGAGGTTTACGGCGTGATCATGGGCGGCTGGGCCTCGAACTCGAAGTATCCCTTCCTCGGCTCGCTGCGCTCGGCGGCGCAGATGATCTCTTACGAGGTCTCCATTGGCCTGATCATCATCGGCGTGATCATTTCGACCGGTTCGATGAACTTCGGCGACATTGTGCGCGCGCAGGACGGCTCCTTCGGGTTCTTCTCGTGGTACTGGCTGCCGCACTTCCCGATGGTCTTCCTGTTCTTCATCAGCGCGCTGGCCGAAACCAACCGCCCGCCGTTCGACCTGCCCGAAGCGGAATCGGAGCTTGTTGCGGGCTATCAGGTGGAATATTCGGCCACGCCCTTCCTGCTGTTCATGGCGGGCGAATACATCGCCATCTTTCTGATGTGTGCGCTGACCTCGCTGCTGTTTTTCGGCGGCTGGCTCTCGCCGATCCCAGGCCTGCCGGACGGCGTGCTCTGGATGGTCGCCAAGATGGCGTTCTTCTTCTTCATCTTCGCCATGGTGAAGGCGATCACGCCGCGCTATCGCTATGACCAGCTGATGCGCCTTGGTTGGAAGGTCTTCCTGCCGTTCAGCCTCGTCTGGGTGGTCTTCGTCTCGTTCGCGGCAAAATTCGACTGGTTCTTTGGGGCCTATGCCCGCTGGACCACAGGAGGTTAATGACAATGGCAAGCATCGACTACGGCCGCGCGGCCAAGTATTTCCTGCTGTTCGACTTCATCGAAGGGTTCCGGTTGGGGTTGAAGTATTTCTTCGCGCCCAAGGCGACGCTGAACTACCCGCACGAGAAGGGCCCGCTCAGCCCGCGCTTCCGCGGTGAGCACGCGCTGCGCCGCTATCCCAACGGGGAAGAGCGCTGCATCGCCTGCAAGCTGTGCGAAGCGATCTGCCCGGCGCAGGCGATCACCATTGACGCCGAGCCGCGCGAGGATGGCAGCCGCCGCACCACGCGGTATGACATCGACATGACCAAATGCATCTACTGCGGCTTCTGTCAGGAAGCCTGCCCGGTGGATGCCATCGTCGAAGGCCCGAACTTCGAATTCTCGACCGAAACCCGCGAAGAGCTGTTCTACGACAAGGATAAATTGTTGGCGAACGGCGACCGCTGGGAGGCCGAGATTGCCCGTAACCTCGAGTTGGATGCACCGTACCGATGAGCGACAGCAAAACCCCTTTCGAGTTGATGATGGAACAGGCGCAGGAAATGGCCAAAGCCTTCAATCCTGCGATGTCGTCGTTTGACCCCAAGGGATTTGAAACGCTGTGGCCGACGATGCCGAAGGACGCGATGGAAATGTGGTTCGGCAAGGGGCTGTCCAAGGACGGCCTTGATGCCAAGACCCGCCTGCTGCTGACCATCGCCGGTCTGACCATGCAAGGCGCACAGGCCGAAACGCCGTTTCGCATGACGGTGCGCCACGCCCTGGAGGCGGGCGCCACGAAAGAAGAGATCGCCGAGACCATCGCGCAGATGTCGATGTTCGCCGGTATTCCTGCCATGACCCGCGCCATGGATATGGCCAAGGCGGTCATGGAAGACAAAAAGGATGATGAGACATGATGGTCTTTGCCTTCTACCTGTTCGCGCTTGGCGCCATTGCGGGGGGGCTGTTCACCGTGATCAGCCGCAACCCGGTGCATTCGGTGCTTTGGCTGATCCTGGCTTTCCTGTCTTCGGCGGGCATGTTCGTTCTGATGGGCGCCGAATTCGTCGCCATGCTGCTGATCATCGTCTATGTCGGCGCTGTTGCGGTGCTCTTCCTGTTCGTGGTGATGATGCTGGACGTCGATTTTGCCGAGTTGAAGGCTGAAATGGCGCGCTACATGCCACTGGCCCTGCTGATCGGCATCGTCATCCTGATGCAGTTGGCCATGGCCTTCGGTGTCTGGGAAGCCTCGGATATGGCCGCGTCGCAGCTGGCGCAACCGATCCCGAGCGACATGCACAACACGCAAGCTCTGGGCATGATCCTTTACGACCAATACTTCCTGCTCTTCCAACTGGCTGGCCTGATCCTGCTGGTCGCCATGATCGGCGCCATCGTTCTGACCCTGCGCCACCGCGCTGGCGTCAAGCGTCAGGACATCGTCAGCCAGATCCTGCGCGATCCCAAGCAGCAAATGGCGCTGCGGGACGTGAAACCGGGGCAGGGGCTGTAATGGTGCTGGGGGCGCTGGCGGCTGTAAAAAGCTCGGTGGCGGCTCTGGGGATCGGCGGTTTGGCCCTGCTATGGGTGGTCAAGGCGCTGATCGGCTGGAAGTTGTGGAAATGGCTGCGCGTTCGGCGCGGCGCCAAGATCTAAGCGGGGCCAAAGGGCCCTGAAATGAAACGGGCAAAGGCCCGGAGGGACGAGAATGATCGGACTTGAACATTACCTGACGGTGGCGGCAGTGCTTTTCGTCATCGGCATCTTCGGGCTTTTCCTGAACCGCAAGAACGTGATCATCCTGCTGATGAGCATCGAATTGATGCTTCTGGCGGTGAACATCAACCTTGTCGCCTTTTCGACCCATCTGGGCGATCTGGTCGGGCAGGTCTTTACCCTTTTCGTTCTGACGGTTGCTGCCGCCGAGGCCGCCATTGGCCTTGCGATCCTTGTCTGTTTCTTCCGGAACCGCGGCACGATCGCCGTGGAAGATGTCAACGTGATGAAAGGCTGACCCGATGGAGACCATCATCCTCTTCGCCCCACTGGTGGGCAGCCTTATTGCCGGCTTCGGGTGGCGCTTTATCTCGATCAAGGGTGCGCAATACGTCACCACGGGCCTGCTGTTCCTGGCTTGCCTGCTGTCCTGGATCGTTTTCCTGAGCCACGGGCCGGAAACCCAGCACATCCAGATCCTGCGCTGGATCGAAAGCGGCACGCTGAGTACCGACTGGGCGATTCGTCTGGACCGACTGACCTCGATCATGCTGATCGTCGTGACTACGGTGTCTTCGCTGGTGCACCTGTATTCCTTTGGTTACATGGCGCATGACAGCCAGTTCAAAGAGGGCGAGGAAAGCTATCGCGCCCGGTTCTTTGCCTATCTGTCGTTCTTTACCTTCGCCATGCTCATGCTGGTGACCTCGGACAACCTTGTTCAGATGTTCTTTGGCTGGGAAGGCGTGGGCGTTGCCTCTTACCTGCTGATCGGTTTCTACTACCGCAAGCCAAGCGCCAATGCCGCCGCGATCAAGGCCTTTGTGGTCAACCGGGTGGGGGACTTCGGCTTTGCCCTCGGCATCTTTGCGCTGTTCTTCCTTGCGGACAGCATCAAGTTTGACGACGTTTTCGCAGCTGCTCCGGCACTGGCTGAAACGCAACTGACCTTCCTGTGGCGCGAATGGAACGCCGCCGAAGTGATTGCCTTCCTGCTGTTCGTCGGGGCGATGGGTAAGTCGGCGCAGCTGTTCCTGCACACGTGGTTGCCGGACGCGATGGAAGGCCCGACACCCGTGTCGGCACTGATCCACGCCGCGACCATGGTGACCGCGGGCGTCTTTCTGGTCTGCCGCATGTCGCCACTGATGGAATACGCGCCGCATGCCACCGGGTTCATCACCTTCATTGGGGCGACCACGGCGTTTTTTGCGGCCACGGTCGGCCTTGTGCAAAACGACATCAAGCGTGTGATCGCCTATTCGACCTGTTCGCAGTTGGGTTATATGTTCGTCGCTGCGGGCGTCGGTGTGTACGGCGTGGCGATGTTCCACCTGCTCACGCACGCTTTCTTCAAGGCGATGCTGTTCCTTGGCGCCGGTTCGGTGATCCACGGCATGCACCATGAACAGGACATGCGGAATTACGGTGGTCTGCGCAAGAAACTACCCTGGACCTTCCGCGCCATGATGATCGGCACGCTGGCCATCACAGGTGTCGGCATCCCGCTGACCGGCTGGTTCGGCTTTGCCGGTTTCGTTTCCAAGGATGCGATCATCGAGAGCGCCTGGGCGGGGACAAACGGGGGCTATGGCTTCTGGATGCTGGTCATCGCGGCCCTGTTCACTTCGTTCTATTCGTGGCGCCTGATCTTCATGACATTCTACGGCGAGGCGCGCGGCGACAAGCACACGCATGAGCACGCACATGAAAGCCCGATGGTCATGCTGATCCCGCTGGGCGTGCTGGCCATTGGCGCGGTTTTCTCGGGGATGCTGTGGTACGGATCGTTCTTTGGCGATCACAACAAGGTCAACGCTTTCTTTGGCATCCCGGCCCACCATGAAGCCGCTGCCGAAGGTCATGGTGACGCCGCTACGGCCGAGGCTGGACATGACGATGCGCCCGCGCCCGAGGCTGGTCACGCGGACACTGCCACCGAACAAGCCGCGACTGACGCTGGGCATGGCGAGGCTGCCGCTGCGGAGGCCGGTCATATGGCCACGGGCATGGCGCCCCAAGGTGCGATCTTCATGGCGCCGGACAACCATGTGATGGACGATGCGCACCATTCGCCGGTGTGGGTCAAACTGTCCCCCTTCGTCGCCATGGTCATCGGTTTCATCGTGGCCTTCTGGTTCTATATCGTGAACCCGGCGCTGCCCAAGCAACTGGTTGAAAACCAGCGCCCCTTGTACCTGTTCCTGCTGAACAAATGGTACTTTGACGAAATCTACGACTTCCTGTTTGTGCAGCCCGCCAAGGCACTTGGCCGCCTGTTGTGGAAGCGCGGTGATGGCGACGTCATCGACGGATCGATCAACGGTGTGGCGATGGGCATCGTGCCCTTCTTCACCAAGCTCGCGGGCCGGGCGCAGTCTGGCTACATCTTTACCTATGCCTTTGCGATGGTGATCGGGATCGCGGTCTTGATCACCTGGATGACGCTCAGCGGAGGAGCGCACTAATGGATAACTTGCTTTCCATTGTAACCTTTCTGCCTGCTCTCGCGGCTCTGATCCTTGCGCTGTTCCTGCGCGGCGGTGATGAGGCGGCGGATCGCAACGCCAAGTGGCTGGCAATGATCGCCACCTGTGCGACCTTCGTGATCTCTTTGTTCATCCTGTTCCAGTTTGACCCCTCGGACACCGGGTTCCAGATGCTGGAAGAGCGGGATTGGCTGCTGGGTATGAAGTACAAGATGGGCGTCGACGGGATCTCGGTTCTGTTTGTCATGCTCACCACCTTCATGATGCCGATGACGATCATGGCCAGCTGGGGCGTCAAGACCCGGGTCAAGGAATACATGATCGCCTTCCTGCTGCTTGAAACGCTCATGCTGGGTGTGTTCATGGCGCTGGATCTGGTGCTGTTCTACCTGTTCTTCGAAGCGGGCCTGATCCCGATGTTCCTGATCATCGGCATCTGGGGCGGGGCGAACCGCATCTATGCGAGCTTCAAGTTCTTCCTTTATACGTTCCTCGGCTCGGTGCTGATGCTGGTGGCCATGGTGGCCATGTACGCGGACGCGGGCACGACGGATATCGTGCAACTGCTGAACCACAACTTCTCGACCGAGGGGTTCAGCATTCTGGGCATTCAAGTCGTCGGCGGGCTTCAGACCATGCTGTTCCTGGCCTTCTTTGCCAGCTTCGCGGTCAAGATGCCGATGTGGCCGGTCCACACCTGGCTGCCGGACGCGCACGTTCAGGCGCCGACGGCTGGTTCGGTGGTGCTGGCGGCGATCCTGTTGAAGATGGGCGGCTATGGCTTCCTGCGCTTCTCTCTGCCGATGTTCCCGGTGGGCTCCGAAGTGATGCAGAACCTCGTCTTCACGCTGTCGGTTATCGCGATCATCTACACCTCGCTCGTGGCGCTGGTGCAGGAAGACATGAAAAAGTTGATCGCTTATTCGTCGGTGGCGCACATGGGCTATGTCACCATGGGGATCTTTGCGGCGAACCAGCAAGGCGTCGATGGCGCGATTTTCCAGATGCTGTCGCACGGCTTTATCTCGGGCGCGCTGTTCCTTTGCGTCGGTGTGATCTACGACCGGATGCACACGCGTGAGATCGACGCCTATGGTGGCCTCGTGAACCGGATGCCGGCTTATGCTCTGGTCTTCATGTTCTTCACCATGGCCAACGTCGGCCTGCCGGGAACAAGCGGGTTTGTCGGCGAATTCCTGACCCTGATGGGGATATTCCAGGTCAACACCTGGGTGGCCGCTGGCGCCGCGACAGGGGTTATCCTCTCGGCGGCCTATGCACTGTGGCTGTACCGCCGCGTGGTCATGGGCGATCTGATCAAGGAAAGCCTCAAGACCATCACCGACATGACAACCCGCGAAAAGGCGATCTTTGCGCCGCTGGTGGTCATGACGATCTGGATGGGTGTCTATCCGGCGCCGATCCTCGACCGGATCGGACCGTCGGTAGCGGCATTGGTTGAGCATTATGACACGGCTGTGGCCGCTGCCGATCTTGGCAGCGACACCCAAGTCGCTGTCGCAGAACATTAAGGGGGCGGGGCTATGATCTCGGCTGATCTCAATATCATCCTGCCGGAAATCCTGCTGGCGGTCTTTGCAATGCTCGCGCTGGTCGGCGCGGTCTATACCGGCAAGGACAAGCTTGCTCCGGCTCTGGTCTGGGCCACCGCCGCACTGTTCCTGGCGCTGGCGCTTTGGATTGGAGCATCGGGCGCCGGCACTCACCCGGCCTTCAACGGCATGTTCATCGACGATGGCTTTGGTCGTTTCGCCAAGGTGACGATCCTTGTATCGGCAGCCGCGGTTCTGCTGATGAGCGAAGGCTACATGGCCGCGCGCGGGCTGCTGCGGTTCGAATACCCGTTGTTGGTGGCGCTGTCGGCGGTGGGCATGATGATGATGGTCTCGGCGGGCAACCTTATGTCGCTCTACATGGGGTTGGAGCTGCAATCGCTGGCGCTTTACGTTGTTGCTGCGCTGCGCCGTGACAGTGCCAAGTCGACCGAAGCGGGCCTGAAGTATTTTGTCCTCGGCGCGCTGTCGTCCGGCCTGCTGCTGTACGGCGCGTCGCTGATCTATGGCTTTGCCGGAACGACCGACTTTGCCGGGATCATCCAGACCGCCACCGAAGGCAATGTTTCGGTTGGTCTGCTTATCGGTCTGGTGTTGCTGATTTCCGGTCTGGCCTTCAAGGTTTCGGCGGTTCCCTTCCACATGTGGACCCCGGACGTTTACGAAGGTTCGCCGACGCCGGTCACCGCCTTCTTTGCTACCGCACCCAAGGTTGCGGCGATGGGTCTGTTTGCCCGCGTGATGCATGATGCCTTTGGCAACGCGACCCATGAATGGGGGCAGGTTGTCGCGCTTCTGTCGCTGCTGTCGATGTTCCTTGGCGCCGTGGCGGCAATTGGTCAGCGCGATATCAAGCGCCTGATGGCCTATTCCTCGATCGCGCATATGGGTTTTGCCCTGATGGGTCTGGCGGCGGGGACGGCGCTGGGTGTGCAGGCGATGCTGATCTACATGGCGATCTACGTCACGATGAATGTCGGCACCTTTGCCTTTATCCTGTCGATGGAGCGGGACGGCCAGCCGGTGACGGACATCGAGGCGCTGGGGATGTATTCCAAGCGCGAGCCGGGCAAGGCGCTGGCGATGCTGATCTTGCTGTTTTCGCTGGCAGGCGTTCCGCCGTTGGTTGGCTTTTTCGGCAAGTTCTACGTGCTTCGCGCGGCCTATGAAGCGGGCTTTGCATGGCTGGCGGTTGCAGGGGTCGTGGCCTCGGTCATCGGCGCGTTCTACTACCTGCGCATCGTGTACTACATGTACTTCGGAGAAGACCGCGAGGACGCTTTGGACGGTGGCAAGTCGCCCGTTCTTTGGGGGTTCCTGATGGCCTCGGCGGTGATCATGGTCGCCGGTGTGGTGAACCTGTTCGGGATCGAAGGGGCGGCTGCGGCGGCTGCGGCGACGCTGGTCAACTGATCGCGTCATCCCGCTGTTATCAAATTGTGACGCGCCTTCGGGCGCGTCGCTTTGTTTTTGGGGAATGGGGGCTCTGCCCCCGCGCAGCTTTGCTGCACTCCCCCGGGATATTTTCGGACCAGTGAAAGCAGGGGGCAGATATGTGGCCTGAGGGATATGGCAAGCGGGTGCTGGCCGAGATCGACAGTACCAATGCCGAGGCTGCGCGGATTGCTGGCGATCTGGCGGGGCCGGAGTGGATTTTGGCGCTGAAGCAGACGGCGGCGCGGGGGCGGCGTGGTCGGGCCTGGGTCAACCCGGCCGGGAATTTTTCGGCAACTTTGGTTTTGCGCCCTGCGGAGGCGCCCGAGGTTGTTGCGCTGCGGTCCTTTGTGGCGGCTTTGGCCCTGTTCGACGCGTTGGAAGAGGTCACCGGAACGCCGGCGGGTCTGGCGTTGAAGTGGCCCAACGATGTGTTGATGAATGGCGGCAAGGTTGCCGGGATCCTGCTCGAAAGCCTTGGCGGAGCGGGGGGGCATCTGGCCATCGGGATCGGGATCAATCTGATTGCCGCGCCGGATGTCGGGCAGGTGGAGGCCGGAGCTGTGCCTCCGGTCTCGGTGCTGGCGGAGACCGGCAAGAGGGTAACGCCCGAGGCGATGCTGGAGGCGCTTGCCCAAGCCTATGCGGCGCGGGATGCGGCCTTTGTCACCTATGGGTTTGCACCGATCCGCAGCGCCTGGTTGTCACGCGCGGCGCGTATTGGCGAGGTGATCACCGCCCGCACCGGGCGCGAAGAGCTCACCGGTACGTTCGAGACGGTGGACGAGACAGGCAATCTTGTCTTAAAGACCTCGGAAGCCCGTCGCGCAATCGCCGCGGCAGATGTGTTTTTCTAGAAGGCCTTACCCATGCTTTTGTGCATCGACTGCGGCAACACGAATACGGTCTTTTCCATCTGGGACGGGACGCGGTTTTTGTGCACCCTGCGCACCTCGACCCATCATTCGCGCACGGCGGATGCTTATTTCACATGGTATTCGACGTTGGTGAACCACTACAAGATCGATGCGGAAATCACCGATGTGATCATCTCATCGACAGTGCCGCGCGTGGTCTGGAACCTGCGGGTCTTTGCGGACCGGTTTTTTGGCTGCCGCCCTTTGGTGGTGGGCAAACCGGAATGTTCGCTGCCGCATGCGCCCCGGGTTGATGCAGGCACCGGCGTGGGGCCGGACCGTCTGGCCAACGCCGCCGCCGCCTTTGACCGGCATGGTGGCGATGTGGTGGTCGTCGATTTCGGCACTGCCACCAATTTCGACGTGGTGGCGGAGGATGGCGCCTATGTCGGCGGGGTGATCGCCCCCGGCGTGAACCTGAGCCTTGAGGCGTTGCACCAAGGGGCGGCGGCGCTACCTCATGTGGATATCAGCCAGCCCGAGCGGGTCATTGGCACCAATACCGTGGCCTGTATTCAATCCGGCGTCTTTTGGGGCTATGTCGGTTTGATTCAGGGCATCACCGAACGGATCAAGGCCGAATATGGCCGCCCGATGAAAGTGATCGGCACCGGCGGGCTTGCCCCGCTTTTCGCCTCTGGCGAGGTGTTGTTCGACAAGATCGAGGATGATTTGACCATGCATGGTCTGACCGTCATTCACGACTATAACAAAGAGCAAATAGGGGCAGACTTACATGAGCAGTGACCGCTTGATTTACCTCCCACTTGGGGGCGCCGGTGAGATCGGCATGAACTGCTATGTCTACGGACACGGCAAGCCGAGACAGGAACGCCTGATCGTAGTCGATTTGGGGGTGACCTTTCCGGATATGGATGGCTCGCCCGGTGTGGATCTGATCCTGCCGGACATCAGCTGGCTGAAAGAAAACCGCGCGCGCATCGATGCGGTCTTTATCACCCATGCGCACGAGGACCACGTTGGCGCGGTGGGCCACACCTACGAAGACCTTGGCGTGCCGATTTATGCGCGCGCCTTCACCGCCAATATCGCCCGACAAAAGCTGAGCGAGTTCGGGGTGGATGCAAAGGCGGTGACCACCGTTTCAAAATGGCCGGAAACAGTGCGGGCCGGGCCGTTCACCGTGGGCTTTTTGCCGATCTCGCACTCGATCCCGGAAAGCAGCGCGCTGGTGATCGACAGCCCGGGCGGGCGCATCATCCACTCGGGCGATTTCAAACTGGACAAGACACCGCTGGTCGGTGAGCCTTGGGATCCTGAGCTTTGGGCCGAGGTGTCCAAAGACGGCATCAAGGCGCTGATCTGCGATTCCACCAACGTGTTCTCTCCGAACCCCGGCCGTTCCGAGGCCGAGGTCGGCCCGATGGTCGAAGAGCTGGTGGCGAATGCCCCGCATATGGTGGTGGCGACGACCTTTGCCAGCAACGTGGCGCGGGTCAAGACATTGGCCGAGGCAGGCGAACGGGCAGGGCGCTCTATCTGCCTGATGGGCCGGGCCATGCGGCGGATGATCGAGGCCTCGATCGAAACCGGCGTTCTGAAAGGCTTTCCCAAGGTGATCGGCCCCGAGGACGCGTCATCCATCCCGCGCGAAAACCTGATGCTTCTGGTCACCGGATCGCAGGGCGAACGGCGCGCAGCCAGCGCGCAACTGGCGCGCGGCAAGTATCACGGCATGACCTTGAAAGAGGGCGATCTGTTCCTGTTCTCCTCCAAGACCATCCCGGGGAACGAGCGCGGCGTGATCCGGATCATGAACCAATTGTCCGAGCAAGGTGTTGATGTCGTTGACGATTCAAACGGGCTTTACCACGTGTCGGGGCACGCGAACCGCCCCGATCTGGAGACGCTTCAGGATGTGGTCCGCCCGCAGGTGGTGATCCCGATGCACGGCGAACACCGCCACCTGCGCGAGCATGTGAAGATGACCCAAAGCAAAGGCCGCAAAGGTGTTCTGGCGGTCAATGGCATGATGATCGAGCTGTCCGGCAATGAACCCAAAGTGGCCGAATATGTCGAGACCGGCCGCACCTATCTGGATGGCACGGTGCAGATCGGCGCGCTGGACGGGATCGTGCGCGACCGAATTCGCATGGCGCTGAACGGCCATGTGGTTGTCACAGTGCTGATCGACGAAGAGGATGAGCCGCTGGGTGAACCCTGGTGTGAGCTGATGGGGCTTGCGGAAACCGGCCGGTCGCGCGTGCCATTGACCGATGTGCTTGAGGAAGACCTGACGCAGTTTCTTGGCCGCGCCGGGGACAAGATCATGACGGACGATGACAAGCTTGAAGAAGGCATGCGCCGGATCGTACGCCAGACCTGCCAGAACGAGATTGGCAAAAAGCCAGAAGTCACGATTGTCGTCAGCCGCCTGATGTAGGCCTCAGGACGGATCGAATTTGTCCAGCAGGCGCGCCCGTAGGGCAAGCCTGTGCGCCGATGAGATCTTGAAGTGCAGTCCGGCATTCGTGCCGGACCGCCACCGGAAAACCGCCGGGTATTGTCCGATGCCGGGAATAGAGATCGACAGCGCTTTATCGTAAATGGATTTTACCGAAAGGCTGTCAAATTTGATTTGCACACCGCCGGCCGAGATGTTCACCACGTAGCACGGCACCTCGAAGCCATCCTGAATGGCGTGAGCATAGAGATGGCAAGAATAACGCTGCTCGGCGCGCAACTTGCGCATCCTTGTCACGACGGTTGGTTCGGGAAGTCCGGCCCCGTCCCCAAAGCCGTCTTCAAACAAGGCCATAACGTCAATCCTGCGTGTAAAGAATACAATGGCGACTGTATGGCAAACTCGGTTAACGGCATGTTGAAACCGCAGCCGCTTTCCGCAGACCAGAGCAACTTTGCCGCCTGCACAAAAAAGCCCGCACAAAAGATGTGCGGGCGATTGGTTTTGCCGTTGAGTGATGCGCTTAGCTGGCGCGGCGCTCGTCAAAGCTCAGCGCGATGAACTCGGGCAGATGGTCGCCCATTCCAACCACGTTGTTGTCATTGCGGCGCGGGCGGTCCTGACGGTCCTGGCGTTGGTCCGAGCGCTCCTGACGTTGCTCCGGGCGGTCTTGGCGTTCGGTTCGTTCCTGGCGGGCAGGCTTGGCGGCGCGCGGTTCGCTTTCGCGGCGGGCCTCAGGCTCGGCGCTTTTGGTACGCGGGGCGCGGGTCCGGGTGCGCGTCGGCTTTTTCTCGTCGCTTTTGGCCGGAGCGTCGCTTTGCACAACCTCTTCGGCAGCTTTTGGCTCCGTATCGGATTTCAGCGGGTTGTCGATCCGCGGGATATCTTTTTGAAGCAGCGCCTCGACCGCAGCAAGGTTCTTTTCGTCCCGCGCTGCAACAATGGTAAAGGCCTTGCCATCGCGTCCGGCGCGGCCAGTGCGGCCAATCCGGTGTACGTAGTCTTCGGCATGGCCGGGCACGTCGAAGTTGATCACATGGCTGACCGAAGGCACATCAAGCCCGCGCGCCGCAACGTCCGAGGCGACCAGAATGCGCAGGCTGCCAGCGCGGAAGCCGTCCAGCGTCCGGGTGCGTTGCGACTGATCCAGATCGCCGTGGATCGGCGCCGCGTCATAGCCGTATTTGGTCAGCGATTTCGAAACGATATCCACATCCACCTTGCGGTTGCAGAAGATGATCGCATTGGTCAGCTTGTCGCCTTCGCCATCGATGATCGCGCGCAGGATCTTGCGCTTTTCGGTGGCTTCGCGATCCTTGCGCGAGGCTTTGAAAACCACGGCAGCCTGTTCGATGGTCTCCGAGGCAGTGGCCTGGCGGGCAACTTCGATCCGGGCGGGGGACGACAGGAAGGTATTGGTGATGCGTTCGATTTCCGGCGCCATCGTGGCCGAGAAGAACAGCGTCTGGCGAGTAAAGGGCGTCAGGCCGAAAATGCGTTCGATATCGGGGATAAAGCCCATATCCAGCATCCGGTCAGCTTCGTCCACCACCATGACCTTGACGTCAGACAGGATCAGCTTGCCGCGCTCGAAATGGTCGAGCAGGCGACCGGGGGTGGCGATCAGAACGTCAACGCCCTTGTCGATCAGCGCATCCTGTTCCTTGAACGAGACACCCCCGATCAGCAGCGCCTTGGTCAGTTTGACGTTCTTGGCGTAGATGTCGAAGTTTTCGGCCACCTGAGCGGCCAGTTCCCGTGTCGGGCACAGAACAAGGCTGCGCGGCATCCGCGCGCGCGCGCGCCCGCGGGCGAGCATCGTGATCATCGGCAGCGTAAAGCTGGCGGTCTTGCCTGTGCCTGTCTGGGCAATTCCCAGAACGTCGCGGCCTTCGAGGGCAGGGGGGATGGCCCCGGCTTGAATAGGCGTGGGGATTTGGTAGCCAGCCTCTTCGACGGCTTTGAGAACTTTGGGGTTCAGGTTCAGGTCAGAGAATTTTATTGTGGTCATGCCGGTCCGATCAAGGCAGGCACTTTCCATGGCCTGCGCGTCCAAGTGAGTTAAGGCCCGTTCGGCCCCGCATATCGTCGCGTGAATAACTCCTGTGGCTTGCATTAGTGAAAAGCGCGGCAAAGGTCAATTGTAGCCTTCATTGCTGGGCAAGTGATCGCGCGTCAGTGTTTCGCAAATCGAAACAGTGCGTGCGCTCAGGCAGGACTGACGCCGGGAAAGTGTTTTTCGCGCAATCCCGGCAGGTTCATCACCCTGCGTCGCAGCAAGCCATGCGCCTCAAGTCGTTCGCAAAGCTCGGGGGTGGCGGTGCAGACCTCTTGGAAAAAGGCGCGCAGCCCGTCTTCGCCTGCCTCGGCTTCGATTGCGCGGAACAGATCGTGCAGGTTCACGGCATCGCCGCGCCGCACTTGCGGTTTCAACTCGGCCCGGTACGAGCCGCGTTCAAGCCGAAAGCGGTAGGCGCGCTTGAAATGATCCCAACTGTCGGCGTGGAAATGGCCCAGTTCGGTGCCGGTCAGATCGGCCTGACCGGGGTTCTCTTCGCCATCAAGGATCACGTTGTGGATCTTGATGTTCAACCCCTTGAGACCGGTGCGAAAGAACAGCTTGCCCGCCACATGGCTGAGGAACCCGCCGGACAGATGCGGCCCCCAGGTTGGAAAACAGGCCTCGGCGGCCTTTTGGCGGGCGTCCTGGTCCAGATGAAATGCCTTGAAGGCGGTGTCGCTGGGCGCGCTGCCTTTGCCCGGGGCCAGCGCTTCGACCGGGCGGACACGGGCACAAAGCGCGTTTTGTGGCAACTCGCTCAGCTGGTCCGAGATCGGATAGGCGGGCAGCAGGAATTCATCGACGTCGATATGGGCCAGCCATTCGGTTTCGGCTTTGCGGTTGTTGGCATGGCGCGCGTTCTTGCATTGGCGCAGCTGATGTTTGTTCGGACGGCCATTGCGTTTGCCCCACCATGCCGCATCAGTGTGCTGGACGCGGATTTTCGGATGACCGGCAAGGGCGGCTTCGATGTCCGGCGCGGCATCGTCGAGATAGATGTAGAGCCGGTGCGCGCCCAATTCGAGGTGCCACGCGGCGAAATCGAGCACCGCGCCAAGTGGCGCCTTGATGGTCGAGACAACGCCCCAGCGGGCCAGAGTGGTCATGGAAGCTCTCCAAAAACACGGGCGACGGCGCCGTCCAGATCGAAGGTATGTGTCAACAGCATGTTGCGGGCAGCAAGCCGCGCGCGCAACTCTGGCGTGTCTGCGCAAACCTCGTTGAAAAAGGCGCACAGGCCGTCGTCGCCTTCTTCTTCGCTGAGAAATTTCAGCAGTTCGGCCTGTCCGAGCTCGGGGCGTTCAGAGCGCGGTCGGTACGAGCCTTTGGTCTGGCGAAAGTCCAGATGATCGCGAAAATGCTGCCACGACGGCGCATGAAAATGCGCAAGGTAAAGGCCGGGCGGTTTGACGCGATTGGTGGTGTCCTCGCCTTTGTATTTCATCGTGTGGATGCCAAGGCGGGTGTCGGGAATACCGGTGCGGGCAAAGACCTTGCCCGAGGTATGCGACAGGAAACCGCCGTAAAGATGCATGCCGAAGGTGGGGTAGATGTCCTGAAGCTCAGATTTTTTGACGTTGGCCTGTTTGTGGCTCAGCTTGAAGTGACGCGGCAGGCCGGTTTCCGGTGCCAGCGCTTCGGCAGGGGGAACGCGGGCGATGGCGTTGGAGGGCGCGACCGAGGCGAGCTTTTCGTTCAGAGGCAGATCAGAGATCAGGAATTCATCCACGTCGATATGGCCGAGCCATTGCAGATCATCGGCCACGGCGCGCAGGCACCGCGTCGCGTTATAGGCTTGCCGGCGCTGGTGTTCGGGCAGCCGTCTGCGGCCCGAGGCCTTCCAATAGGCGTCATCGCACAGGGTGACATGGATTTTCGGATGCCGGGTCAGATAAGCCCTGGTCGCGTCGTCGGGCTCATCAAGGTAGATGTGCAGGGCATCGGCGCCCAGTTCCAGATGATAGGCCGCAAAACGGGCGATCGCGGGCAGCGGCGCCTTGATCGTGCTGACAAGGCCCCAGCGCAGGCTGTCGGCGGTCAGCTGTGTCTGAGCCTTGGGAACCGGGGCGATGTTGCCGGGGGCGGCATCCTTGCGGGCCTTGCGTTTGCGCATGGTCATCAGGCGGCGCATCACCGTGCGCTCATCATGGATGAGCAAATCCAGCAGGTGATGGGCGAGGGGGGCAATGACCGCATCGCCTTCGGCTTCTTGCCAGAGGCGCGCGATCAGATTGACGTCCAGCCCGCCCGAGGCGATGGCGTAGCTGTCCATCTCAAGCGGCAGCTTGGCGCGGGTCTTGCCATCCAGAGCGAAGGGTTGGTCTGGCGTCAGGCCGGAATAGAGCCGTTCGGATTCATACAGCTTCATGGCGCCGAAAAGGGTGGTCAGGGCCAGCCCGACCGAGCGTTGAACGCCGGTCGTGCCGTGATCGCCGAAAGTTGTCACCGCCGAGACCAGCCAGCGCGGATCGAGTTGCCCGATCAGATGCGCGCCCTGTTCCGCCCAAAGGCGTTGGAACAAGGCGGGGGCATGATCCGGCCAGTCGCGTTTGCGCAGGTGCGCGATCAGAATGCCGTTCAGGTAGGCCAGCTCGGACAGTCCGGTGAGTTCGCGGCGCAGGGCGAACCGTTTGCGGTGGTAAGACGAGCGGAAGGGTGGGGCTTCGCCCGGGTCATCTTCGGGCGCGGGGACGGTTTGCTTTGCCAGAGCGGCAAGGTCGCAATCGAGCGCAGGCAAGCCTTCGCCCGGGGCATAGGTGAAGCTGTCCCTGCGGGTTTCATATTGTGTGAGAAGCGCGGCCATGCCGCCGGGATAGGTGGGGGTTCTGCTCATGGCGCTACATTGGCTGTGACAAGACCGTTCGGCAAGCGGGCCACTGGTAAAATGTGCGCCTGCGGCGCGCAGGATGTCTCGGCGCCGGCCTTCGGCCTTTGCCTCGTTGAAACAGACCCGTGGAGAGGCGACATGTTTCTTTGAGCTTGGCGCTTTGGTCAACTTGGAAAATGTCCCGGTAGACGCGCCGGGGGCTTTTCAAAGGGCGCTGGCTGGGGCAAAGGGGCGGCATGGCACAGACACGATTTGAACTGAAAGCCCGGGATGGGCAGGCGCGGTTGGGAGTGATCTCCACCCCGCGCGGCGAGATCCGGACACCGGCCTTCATGCCCGTGGGCACGGCGGCAACGGTCAAGGGGATGATGCCCGAAAGCGTGCGGGCAACCGGCGCGGACATTTTGCTGGGCAACACCTATCACCTGATGTTGCGCCCCGGGGCCGAGCGGATCGCGCGGTTGGGCGGATTGCACAAGTTCATGAACTGGGAGCGACCCATCCTGACGGATTCGGGCGGCTTTCAGGTGATGAGCCTCTCTGGGCTGCGCAAGCTGACCGAAGAGGGGGTCACGTTTTCCTCTCATATCGACGGCTCGAAGCACATGCTCAGCCCCGAGCGGTCGATGGAAATCCAGAAGTTGCTTGGCTCTGACATCGTGATGGCCTTTGACGAATGCCCCGCGCTGCCCGCAGACCGCAAGCGGATCGCAGAAAGTATGCGGCTGTCGATGCGTTGGGCGCAGCGATCCCGCGATGCCTTTGGCGATCGACCGGGGCATATGCTGTTCGGGATCATGCAGGGCGGTCTTGAGCGGGATCTGCGCGAGGAAAGCGCCGAGGCGCTGAAGGCGATTGGTTTTGATGGCTATGCCGTCGGCGGTCTGGCCGTGGGCGAGGGGCAAGAGGCGATGTTTGATTGCCTGGACTATGCGCCGGACCTCTTGCCCGAGGACAAGCCGCGCTACCTGATGGGGGTCGGCAAGCCCGACGACATCGTCGGCGCGGTCAAACGCGGGATCGACATGATGGACTGCGTTTTGCCGTCGCGTTCGGGGCGCACCGGGCAGGCATTTACCCGGCACGGGGTGGTGAACATCAAGAACGCCCGCCATGCGGATGATCCGCGGCCGCTGGACGAGGGATGCACCTGTCCGGCCTGTTCCAGCTATAGCCGCGCGTATTTGCACCACGTCTTTCGCTCGGGTGAAATGATCAGTGGCATGCTGCTGACATGGCACAACCTGCATTATTTCCAGGAGATCATGGAGGGCATGCGCGGGGCGATTGCCGCGGGTACCTTCGACGCCTGGGAAGCGGAGTTTCATGCGCAGCGGGCCGAGGGAGATATCGCCCCGCTATAGGCGTTTGCTGGCGCTCAGGGTTGGATCGTCTCGCGCAGGGTGACGATGTTGCCGCGGCCATCTGATGTGGTGATTTCGACCAGGTGCTTGCCTTTGTACTCGTTGTTCTTGGTGATGTATTCGATCTCGATGCCAGCAGACTTGCCCTTGAAACGCTCTGGCATCCCGCCCGCGCAGGTGGTTTCGAATTTCTGAAGGACCTGACCGCGCCGCTTGCGGGCCTTGCCGACGTGCGCGATCTGCCCGATTTTCCCACCCTTGCAATATTTACGCATCATGCCGGTGATCTCGGTCAAAGAATATCCACCCACTGAATAGAGTCCTTCAACCTTTTGCGAGCTGCGCTCGAGGCGAAAGAAGAACCCTTTGATCGGGTCGGCCGCGACGGCGGGCGTCGCGCCAAGAACAGCAATGAGGGGAAGGGCAAATCGGATTTTCGAAATCATGGTGGGCTCTTACAAGATAATCTTCATTCGGGCGCTCGGTATCACAGGGTGGTCGTTCCATCAACTATGTTCGGTGCCCACAGGCGCCTCCGTGTTTCCTGACAATTCCCTCTAAAGTGCGCTTGCACCTAGGCTCCACACGGGTCATTCTGTCGGCCAGCCTGCTGGGGCGCGCGGGTTGAAAATCTGTTAACCCGCCCCATCTGTAAGTCCGATACCGGAGAAACCTGCGTTGCCGCCGAGCGGGACAGGGTTTCTTGCCAAGAACAGGATAACGAGCATGAAATATCCCTTGAATCCTTCCTACCCGGTGCTGCCGCTGCGCGATATTGTGGTGTTCCCGCATATGATCGTGCCGCTCTTTGTGGGGCGCGAAAAATCGGTGCGCGCGCTGGAAGAAGTGATGAACGACGACAAGCAGATTCTGCTTGCCAGCCAGATAGACCCTTCGGTGGATGATCCGCAAACGGATGGTATCTACAAGGCGGGTGTACTGGCCAATGTGCTGCAACTGCTCAAACTGCCCGATGGCACGGTAAAGGTGCTGGTCGAAGGGCAGAGCCGTGTGCGCATTACCGAATACCTTGAAAACCCGAACTTCTTCGAGGCCTCCGCCGAGTATCTGACGGAAATGCCGGGGGATTCCCTGTCGATCGAGGCGTTGACGCGCACCGTGGCCGAAGAATTCGAGCGTTATGCCAAAGTCAAAAAGAACATCCCCGAAGAGGCGTTGACCGCCGTTGGCGAAGCGCAGGACGCGGCCAAACTGGCTGACCTTGTGGCCGGCCATCTGGGAATCGAAGTGCCGCAAAAGCAGGAACTGCTTGAGACGCTGAGCGTGAGCGAACGGCTTGAGAAGGTCTATGGCCTGATGCAGGGCGAAATGTCGGTTCTTCAGGTCGAGAAAAAGATCAAGACCCGCGTCAAATCCCAGATGGAGAAGACCCAGCGCGAATACTATCTGAATGAGCAGATGAAGGCCATTCAGAAAGAGTTGGGTGACGGCGAAGAGGGCGAAGGCGAAATTGCCGAGCTTGAGGAAAAGATCGCTGGTACAAAGCTGTCCAAGGAAGCCAAGGACAAGGCCGAGGCCGAGTTGAAGAAGCTCAAGAACATGTCGCCGATGTCCGCCGAGGCCACCGTGGTGCGCAACTATCTGGACTGGATGTTGTCGATCCCTTGGGGCACCAAGTCGCGTGTCAAAAAGGATCTGAACCGCGCGCAGGACATCCTCGACGCCGATCACTACAGCCTTGAAAAGGTCAAGGAGCGGATTGTCGAGTATCTTGCCGTTCAGGCGCGCTCGGCCAAGCTCAAGGGCCCGATCCTTTGTCTTGTCGGCCCTCCGGGCGTGGGTAAAACCTCGCTTGGCAAATCGATGGCCAAGGCCACCGGGCGCGAATTCATTCGGATTTCGCTGGGCGGCGTGCGCGACGAAAGCGAGATCCGCGGTCACCGCCGGACTTACATCGGCTCGATGCCGGGCAAGATCATTCAGGCGCTGAAAAAGGCGAAAACCACGAACCCGCTCATCCTGCTCGATGAAATCGACAAGATGGGGCAGGACTTCCGTGGCGATCCGGCATCAGCCATGCTTGAGGTGCTGGACCCTGAGCAGAACTCGACCTTCATGGACCACTATCTTGAGGTGGAATATGACCTCTCGAACGTGATGTTCGTGACCACGTCGAACAGCTACAACATGCCGGGTCCTCTGATGGACCGGATGGAGATTATCCCGCTCTCGGGCTACACCGAGGACGAAAAGCTCCAGATCGCTAAGCGGCATTTGCTGGACAAACAGGTCAAGAACCACGGTCTGAAAAAGCACGAATTCTCGGTTGATGACTCGGCCTTGACGGATATCATCCGCTACTACACCCGCGAGGCGGGCGTTCGGAACCTTGAACGCGATATCGCCAAGCTGGCTCGGAAAGCGGTCACCAAGATCGTCAAGAAAGAGACTGAGAAGGTGCACGTCACTTCCGACAACCTTGATGATTTCCTCGGGGTCAAGAAGTATCGCTATGGTCTGGCCGAGGATGAACATCAGGTCGGTGTCGTCACCGGGTTGGCCTATACTTCGGTCGGTGGCGATCTGCTGCACATCGAGGCGCTGCGCCTGCCGGGCAAAGGCCGGATGAAGACCACCGGCAAGCTGGGCGATGTGATGAAGGAATCCATCGAAGCGGCCAGCAGCTATGTGCGCTCCATCGCGCCGCAGATCGGGGTGAAACCTCCGATGTTCGACAAGATGGACATCCACGTGCACGTGCCCGATGGCGCGACGCCCAAGGATGGACCCTCGGCAGGCTTGGCCATGGTGACTTCGATCGTTTCGGTGCTGACGGGTATCCCGGTGCGCAAGGATATCGCCATGACCGGCGAGGTTTCTCTGCGCGGCAACGCGATGCCAATCGGCGGTCTCAAGGAAAAACTCCTGGCGGCCCTGCGCGGCGGGATCAAGACGGTCCTGATCCCGGAAGAGAACGAAAAGGATCTGGCGGAACTGCCCGACAACGTGAAAGAGGGGCTGGAGATCATCCCGGTCAAACACGTTTCCGAAGTTCTGAAACTTGCGCTGATCGACACGCCCGAGCCGATTGAATGGGACCAGGAGGCTGAAGAAGCTGCAGCCGCAGCCGCCGCCAAGGGTAAAGAGGCAGAGGCTGGCCTTACCGCACACTAATCTTTGGTTTCTGACAACATAGCGGCCCCGGTGACACTGTCGCCGGGGCCGTTTCTTTTGTGCCTGGTTGATGAGAACGCGATCCGTCGTCAGATTGACAGAAATCCGAAACGCATCCCTGCAAACGGATTTAGTGGCTGAGCGCGGCGCCAAACACCGTCAACGTCGCCAGGATCATGACCAACTGTGCCGAGGGCATGCTGTCTTGCGCGGCAGCTTGCTGAATGACAATCGGTTCGACCACAGGGTCCGTGTACCCGTCTGCCAGCGCGCCAGATATGGGCAGCATTGCAAATGTCAGTGCTACAATCGTTTTCTTCATAACTTTCCCCCTTTGGTAAAAAAGGCCTCGATATTGCGGGGGGAAACGATTGGGAGTCAAGCAAGTGCTGGTATTATAGGCCACGTGGTATTACCGTTTTGACAAAACATGAACTGGTTTTCCGGGGATTTGGGCTGAATAGCCATATTGGCGAACCCGAGAACTGGTGCAAAACCGCAAGATAATGAGAGAGCAGAAAAATGGTTGCTGAGACAAAAACTCGAAAGCGCAGGGCGTCCGCGGCGGACACGCCCGAGGCCGCCGTCGGGAAGCCCCGCAAAACGCGGGCGAAAGCCTCGCCCATCGTCGAGACCCCGGCGCACGGTGCAGCGCCTGACGTCACAGCATCGGAAAAGGCCGTCAGGCAAAGCGACGCGCCCTCTGTTTCCGAAACGGCGCAGCAGCCCAAGGTCGAGATGAAGAAGAAAGAGCTGATCGATCTTGTGGTCGAACGTTCGGGCGTCAAGAAACGCGATGCCAAGCCTGCGATTGAAGCGGCTCTTGTGATCCTTGGTCAAGCCCTTGCCGATGGGCGGCCTTTGAACCTCCAGCCGCTTGGCAAGGTGAAGGTCTCCAACACCAAGCAGAAGGACAACGCCCTTGTCCTGAACGCCCGTGTGCGCCAGTCCAGCAAGGACGAAATTTCCTGATCGGCCCCCTTGCACCCTGTAGCAAGGGGCGCTAATACGCGCGGCACGGGTGATTAGCTCAGTGGTAGAGCGCTTCGTTCACATCGAAGATGTCAGGAGTTCAAATCTCTTATCACCCACCAGTTTCCAGCAAAGCGCGCCTCTGACGAGGTGCGCTTTCGTCGTTTTGGACTGGGGCATATGGTCGGCTGATCGGTCGATTTGAAAAGAATGCAAAATGCCTGTCACGAGGGGCTTGCCAAGCGCGAAAGCTTGCGGCAAAAGCGGCGCAGCGGGTGATTAGCTCAGTTGGTAGAGCGCTTCGTTTACACCGAAGATGTCGGGAGTTCGAGTCTCTCATCACCCACCATTACAAGCCATTTATTTGAAAAAGATACTTGAGTATCAGGTGCTTGGGTCGCGCTGTCTGTTACCACAGACTGTTACCACAGGGCGCGAAAATGACGGTTCTGAGAATGACGAATCCAGTACTTCGAAACGGGGTCTATTGGCTGCGGGTTGCCGTCCCCAGACCCCTGCGAGAAGCCGCCAAGGGGCGGTCTATCGCTTTGTCTGTCGGGGAACTCGCTAAGACCCTCAAAGTAGGCGAGCGTGTCACCACATCGCTGCACACGTCTGACAAGGCCGAAGCGCGTCAGCGGGCGGCGCAGGTTCTGGAGCAGGCTGAGACCTTCTTCGCCACGTTGCGGGGCCAGCGTCCCGCACTCACGCACAAGCAGGTAATCGCCTTCGCGGGCCAGATGATGCAGGAAGTGATTGCGGAACATGACGACGATCCCGGCAGACCAGATGTTTGGAAAGACGTGCTGGCAATAGAAACAAGGCTGGGGGCAGGGAGCGTTGAAAGCTGGTCTCTGGACGCGACTGGCACCCCCCGCCAGTTGACCCGCGAAGAAGCCCTCATGGCCCGCTACGCGCCTGCTATCGCCCGTGTGGAATCCCGTCATGCGGTCTACCTAACCGACGATGACAAGGCCCGTTTGGTCGATGCAGCCCACCGGGAAATGGTAGATGCCGCCAAGGTTAACCTGCGCAAAGCCGAAGGCGACTATTCGGATGGCGGACACCGTGACAGGCACCCCAAGTTGGAACGTCCGAGTGCGCGTGAAAAGGTCCACCAAAAGAAAGAACCGCTGGGGCATTGGTCTTTCGCAGAGGTTATAAACCGAGAGGAAGCCCGCCGGTCTAAGGGGGCCGACGCCAAGCCATTGTCCGACGCCGCGCTCAGAAAATACAGGCTGCACTGTGGTCGCTTTGCAGCCTTCCGGGGCAGCGATGATGTGCGGACCGTGACGCCGCGAGAGGCTCAGGATTGGCTGGATGCGCTGGCGGACGACCCCAAACTGAAAGTCAGCAATCGGGTCCGTGGCGAACATCTCAACAGTGTCCGCGCGGTCATTGGTTACGCGATTGCCGAAAGCCTTGGCGAGATATTTCCCAACGGCAATCCGCTGGCAGTCGTCAAAAAGCCCGCGTTTAAGCCCAAGCCCAAAGGGTCCGCTGCGCTCACCTTCGAAGAAGCCCGCACGATCCTTCTAGCTGCCCGCAAAGACACCCGACCCCATATCCGCTGGATGCCTTGGCTGATGGCGTATTCCGGGGCGCGGGTTGGTGAGGTCGGGGCGCTCGCAAAGGACAGCTTTGCCGAACTTGACGGGCGCTGGTTTTATCACATTCGGGGCAGCGCAAAGACTACGGACAGTATCCGTATCGTTCCAGTGCACCCGGCGCTTGTCGAGGAAGGGTTGATGGATTTCGCCAAAGCCAGCGGCCCAGGTCCGTTGTTCACCAAGTCCTGCAAGGCTGTGTTGCTGCGCTGGATACGCGAGGATTTGAAGCTGACCCGCAAAGAACTTGCCCCGAACCACGGCTGGCGGCACCTCTTTGCCGATTTTTCGCGGGTCTGGATGAACAACGATTCGATGGTGCGGGCGCTTGCCGGTCGTGCCGACCCCGGTTCTATGTCGCTCTATGGGGGCAGTCAGGCTTTGTGGGCTGGTCTCTGGGATCACATGGCCCGTGTTCCTGCGATCCCGCTGGATGTTCGCACCGTGGATGACTCAGGGAAGCCCTCAGAGGTACCCTAGGAGTCACCTCACCCGACGGGCGGGGGGTGAGTGGGATGCACCAAACGGCCACTCTCAGGCCCCCACAGAATCCCTGTTGTGGCGTCGTGGAAAGGTGCGGTTGCGGCACCCTTCCCACGGTTCTTTTCGGTAATTCTACCAAGTCACCCGCACGGCCCATGACGGCAGGCACAGTTGCCATTCACCGGGCCAGCGGATGAGGTAGGCCCACGGCTCTTGCGGGTGGATGCGCGGGGATTTCTCGATATGTATGGTCATGGTCGTGCCCTCCAAGGCGATGGTTTCATCTGTCAGAGGGAAGGTGCCGCCGGTCGTGGGATAAACCCACAAGTGGACTGGTCGTCACCCTTCCACCTGATACAGGATTGGGCCGATCTGGGTAAGACCAATGGACGGTGAACAGACTGTTTTGGGGAAACCTTTAAGGCGACCGTCTAGGGCAATACTATGCTGCCGTTTGAGGTGTCGTCTAAGTTGGTCGGGCTGTCGGGTCATCCAGAACAAGAAGCCCCTTTTGCGAGAACGGACCCAGCTAGCTTTGATGGTCTTTCAAGTGCCTGGGTCTGTGTCCCAGAGGGCGTGTCTTGTCGGACGATCCCCGACCGACGATCCACCTTAGAAATATCGACCCAGCCACCCGTCATGTTCTTTACGGTGCCGGGGTCGGTATCCTGTCACATCTGTTCTTTGTCAGGTGACTCCCGACCGATGGACATCTTGAACACCACCCCAAACGATCCCGTAACGCACCCTTATATATACTGGGTGAGGGTGGATTGTGCGGCCAGCGTCCTTGGTCGGTCGTCAAGACACCCCGGAAGTAAACCCGGAATGTCCCCTATATATACTGGGTGAGGGCGGATTAGTCGTTCCGCCCCGCCGTTCCTGCGCCGGTCGCATATCCCGGATACGTTGCAGGAACGCCGCCGGGTCTTGTTCGCAGTAGGCTGTTGCCGGTCTATGCGACCCCCTTGGGTGAGGGTGGATTTCTCGAACTTGGTCACTGTGGGGCACTGGGCTGTTTTCCACCTCGCCTGTTTCAGGTTCACCGGCGTGGCCTGACACCCAATCCCAGACCCTGCAATTCAAGAGGCGCTGGGCAAACCGATCTGCCAGATACGGGACAGGGGGGTACGCGGGGCTGTTGCGGTAACACGCGGCTCTATCGTGATCAGCCTTGGCGAAGTCAGGACGGGAAAGGACGCCCCGCAGATGCGTATCGCCGCCCCGTGCCGCGTCCAGCCAAGCCTTGAGAAGCCCCAGACGTTCCCCCGGCGGGGTCGCATAGTAGGTCTCATTCAGCCACACCAGGGTGGCCCTCTGACGGCGCTTCAAATACCGGCGGTCTGGGCTGTCACTGGCGGACGTTGAACCACGGGCACTGTTCCGGCTGGCCTTCTTCTGACAGGCTGGGACGCAAAACCGCTGGTTCTTTCGGCGCGGATGAAAGGTGGCACCGCAGCGGGGGCATTCGCTGTTCGTTGAAGGGGTACGGTCGCCCGCACCCCCCTTCACAAAGCCTTCGATCAGGTCAAGGCTCATTGGTCGGCCCCGTCAACGCGAAACCGCCCGTCCACTAACGACCAATTCCCGGCGGCCTTCTTCGCCAGTCTATCAGCGCGTTCGTTTCCGGTGGTTCCGTTGTGGCCCTTGACCCATTCAACTCGGACCAGCGGGTGGGCGTCGATCAACTGGTCAATCCGTTGCCAGATTTCCATGTTCGCAACCGGCTTTCGGTCGCTTTGACCCGAAAAATCAGAGATTGTGAACACCGTGCCGGCAAAACTTTCGCCGTCTATCGTATTGAGCGAGGGGGAAGAGTTGTTCTGCAAGGCCTGTTGGATCTCTGCCGCATTCAGAAGCGCCGCACCGTCATAGTTGCCGGTGATCCGCTCAATCCCGCCGTCACTGCCCGCAAAATCGTCAATGCTGCTGTCTGGCAGGATATAGACCTCTAGCCGGGTGCCGCTGCCATCAACGATGTCATGCAACAGGGCAGAGTCAAAGCGCAGGCCGATTTCGACGGTTCCCAAGTGTTCACCATCGTCGGTCACCGGGCTGATGCCGCGAATGCCAAGGCCCGCGCGTCCACGTTCCAATCCGGCCAGGGGAACACTTTGCGCATTGGCCTGCACAACCATCTGCCGAAAGCCAGACAGGTCGTCGCCGTATTTGTCGGGATTGTGGACCCGGAGGATGGAAATGGCGTCTGGCGTGTGGAACTGGAATTGCGCGACGCCGGTGGCGTCTGACATGGCGGCGAAATCCTTGACGAAAAGCCGGTGCAGGCCCTTGGTGTCAGCCTTGGAAACGGCACGTTGCACGCGCGGGATGGCGGCAATTGTCTGCGACATCGAAAGCGCAGTTTCGATACGCGAGTTCAGCCCGGCCAGCACGCGCGCCTGCATCTGCTTCAGCTCGCGGCTGCTGCCCTCGTCGATGAGCTTTTGCGTGCCAAGATAAAGCGGCGTCGCCACCAGCGCCACGGAGACGAAAGCACACACAAGAATAGCCCCAATGATCCGATACTTGAGCGACATCGGCCAACACTCCCACACATTTTCCCGGAACCGGGGTAGCGCTTGAGGGCTTGATCAATCATGAACCGGCGCAGGCAGAGTACAAAGCGTTTGACTTCAATTGTAAAAATCCAGCCGCCGCGAGCTGCGGCGTTCTAATGGGCGCGATATAGTTGCCATTTAAATTCAGTTTCCAAGACGGTGTTCGCGCAGATTGACCGCTAGGGGACGGCACCACGGATTGCTCAAATTTTCGCGGAATTGCCTTGGCTTAAATCCTTTTCAGAGAGGATAGGCGGCCTTTGCAAGCCAAGGCCGCTGATGGGTCAGGAGGACAAAAGCTTCATACCGCGGTCGATCCCGTCCAGTGTCATGGGCACCATGCGGTTTTCAAAAATCTCGCGGATCATTTCGATGCTTTGGGTATAGCCCCAACGCTGCTCGGGCACCGGGTTCAACCACAGATGATCGCTCCACTGTGCCCGCGCACGCTCCAGCCAGACTTGTCCGGCCTCGGCGTTCCAATGTTCGTTGGCGCCGCCGGGATAGGCAATTTCATAGGGCGACATGCTGGCATCCCCGACAAAGATGCATTTGTAGTCCGGTCCATAGGTGTTCAGCACTTCCCATGTGGGGGTCTGGTCATTGTAGCGGCGCTTGTTGTCGCGCCAGACGCCTTCGTACAGACAGTTGTGGAAATAGTAGTATTCCAGATGCTTGAACTCGGCCCGTGCGGCGGAGAAAAGTTCTTCCACCATCTTGATGTACGGGTCCATTGAGCCACCCACATCCAGAAACAGCAGGACTTTCACCGCATTGTGCCGCTCGGGGCGGGTTTTGACGTCAAGATAGCCGTGTTCGGCGGTGGCGCGGATGGTGCCGTCAAGATCCAGCTCTTCCTCGGCGCCGCTCCTGGCCCAGCGGCGCAGTCGTTTCAGTGCCACCTTGATGTTGCGCGTGCCCAGTTCGACGCTGTCATCGAGATTTCGAAACTCTCTTTTGTCCCAGACTTTTACAGCCCTTTGATGACGCGATTCATTTTGTCCGATACGCACGCCTTCGGGGTTGTAGCCATAGGCTCCAAAGGGCGAAGTGCCCGCCGTGCCGATCCATTTGTTGCCGCCTTGATGGCGCCCCTGTTGCTCCTTGAGCCGCTCTTTCAGGGTTTCCATCAGCTTGTCGAACCCACCGAGCGAGTCGATCTCGGCCATTTCTTCCGGCGACAGATGCTTTTCCGCCATCTTCTTCAGCCAGTCGTCGGGCAGGTCAACGGCCTCAAGCACCTGCTCAAAACTGATCGCCTCAAGGCCCTTGAAGCTCGCCGCAAAGGCCTGATCGAAACGGTCAAGATGGCGTTCGTCTTTCACCATGGCGCTGCGGGCAAGATAGTAAAACGCCTCGACGTCATAGGTCGCAAGCCCTTTGCCGACGGCTTCGAGGAAGGTCAGGTATTCTCGCAGACTGACCGGGACACCGGCTTTGCGGAGATTTTCAAAGAAGGGAACGAACATGCGCTGACACTAGGGCAGGGCGACGGCGACTGCAATTGCGCGCAATCCGCCCCGGACATGATCCGGGGCGCGATGCCGGTCAGGCGAGTTTTTCGATACCGATGGTGGCAACCAACCCCACCAGCGCAAAGATGATGGCGTAGACCGCCGCATATTGCGCGATATCCGCGAAGTTGCCTTTGCGACGGGCGGCTTTTGCCCCGCCGATGATGGCGCCCAGCAGGGCCCCGATGATCACGATCATAGCGCGCCACGTCTCCGTCTGAGGGGGCTGAGCGAGCCGATCTCGCGTAGTTTGGCCCGCACCGCCCAATCCGAGCCGAAGCCGTATCGTGCCCAGCCCAGACTGTCCAGCCGGACCTGACGGCCTTCGCTGACGCGGCCCGACATCTCGAGCGCTTCGGCGCGCAGCATCATCAGCGTCGCCAGCAGTGCGGCGTTCTCGTGCTGGGCGGCGGTACCCAGATGCGGAGAAATCAGGTAAAGCGCGTCTTCGGGGCGGTTGGCGCTGATGGCATAGGCGGCCAGTTGCGAAGCGACATAGGCGCGGTGCAGGCGGGTTTCCGGCGACGTGCCAAAGTAGCGTTGCGCCAGAACAAAGTGGTCCTGCGCGGCCTCGGGATCAATCGCTTGCAGCAATCGGCCCATGGCATAGTGCGAAAAGGCACGGCGGTGATCCGTCCAGCCCATGGCGGTGGCGACTTTCAGCGCTTCGGTGGCGGCATTGCGGCGCTCGGCGGGGCTGGCGCCCGGTCCAAGCGCGGTCTGCACGGCGTCGATCCAGACACGCGGGGTTTTCGACAGGCGGCGCGCCACACCATTTTGTCCGGCCGGGTTGATCCGCGCCAGAATGGCCGGCAGACGGTCCGCGACCTCGTTGCGGCTCATCCCGTTGTGCAGTTCGGGATCGTAATAGGCGCGAAGGATGAGCATATCAAAGCCGGTCAGAACCGTGTGCACGTTGTCGTCGTTAAAGACGCTGTCGGGCAGGCGGTACAGATCGTTGAGCGGGCCAAGCGCCTGCGCCAGTTCTTCGTGCAGGCAATCGCGGGCCTCTTGCGGGCTGGCGTCATTGGGCAGGAAGATGGCCAGTCGCTGACGCGACTTGAGTCGCGACCAGCTGACCTTGTTCGAGCGGCGCGCGGCGGAATATTCCTTGAGCGAACTGACATTCGGCACGACGAAACAGGCGGCGGTCGGCAGGTTCTGGCGGATCTCGGCGCGGGTCACGGCCTGAATGGTGACATTGGCGGTGCCATTGTCGGTGCGGGATATGTCGATGCCTGCCTCGGTGCGCAACCGGTGCAAGAGACGGTTCAGGTCCGGCGCCAAGTTGGGCGGCGGGGTGCCGGTGACGCGCACGCGGATCGGTTCTTCAAAGCGCGTCATCCTTTGCAGGCCGCGTCCGCTTTCGAGCGAGAAGGCGAGGTCGAGGAAATCGCGCGCGATGTCCGAATTGGAGCCCATCGGCGGTGTCGGGCGCGGCACCGAAAAGCTTTTCATCGGCGGCAGGTTGCTTTCCAGCGAGGCCGCCGAGCGGGTGGTTGTGTCCGTGGGGGCCACCGGCATACAGGCGCCCAGCATCAGGTAAAGCGGAAGAATGTAACGTCTGGCTTTGCGCATCACGGCCTCTGGTATTTGATGAAAGGGGTGACGACGCCGATCCGATCATAAAGAAGACGGGCGGTGTCGTTGAACTCCTGAGTCAACCAGTAGA
The DNA here is from genome assembly GCF_049341065.1 of Pacificoceanicola algae. Classification (NCBI taxonomy): domain Bacteria; kingdom Pseudomonadati; phylum Pseudomonadota; class Alphaproteobacteria; order Rhodobacterales; family Roseobacteraceae; genus Pacificoceanicola; species Pacificoceanicola algae. The sequence continues at coordinate 117,184 of NZ_JBMPIX010000003.1, forward strand.
CAGTGGGGGCGCCGTGATCGTCGGCGGCCTGATAGACCGCTTCGATCAAGGCACGGCCAATCCCTTTTCCGCGCACGGAGGGGGCAGCGTAGAGGTCTTGCAGATAGCAGACCTCTTCGATTTTCCAGCCGTGACGATGGAAGAGATAGTGCACCAGCCCCACGACACGCCCATCCACCTCAGCGACCATGCCGCTGAAGTCACGAGGATCATCCCCCAAGAGGCGCGCGAACAAGGTCTGGTAGACCTCTTCGCTGACCGTGCTGTTGTAGAAGTCCAGATAGGCTTTCCACAGCTCACGCCATATAGGTTCGTCCTCGTCGCGCAGGGCGCGAACGATTACATCGTCGGTTTGGGACACTTTAAGAAGCCTGCCTGCTCGTTGTTTTACTCAGATGTTCAAGACATCCGGTGTTTTTCTGTCCTCTGTGGGGACACTATAGGGCGAAAGATTGGTTTTTGCACAGAGGCTGATTCGGCGGGTTGGGATTTTTTTCGAGGCTCCGCCCGTAATGGCTATAAGTCCATTAAATCAAGGGGTTGATCTGTGCAGTCATGCAACAATCACGCCGGGTCTTTGGCATTGTTGCGGCAACAACCATGGCGGCATTGCGGCTTTTGCGACCCGAAAGCGCGCTATTGTCGCTGTTTTGGGAACGATAGGGTTAACCTTTATGCCTCGCGCGTTGACCAGCAGACAAACGTCACGCCAGCGCCGCGAGCGAGATCAGCGACAGCAGGCTGGTCCAGATAATCACCGGGGCAATGGCATCGGTGCGCACGCCATGAAGCATCGCGAGGGCGAAGGCCATGGCGCCCGACGGGCCTGCGGAATTCAGGAGAAACAGCTTGTTCCAGTCTTCGGGCAGCGGCGCGACATGCAAGGCGGCCCAGACCAGCAGGGGAAAGGCCAAAAGCTTGATGCCTGAAATCGCCATGACCGTGGGCGTCGGCAGGATGGCATGGCTGGACAGGATCACACCAAGCGCAAAAAGCGTCAACGGCGCGGCGCCGGCCCCGGCGAAATGCATGGCGGTCAAAAGCGGTTCGGGCACGGGCAGGGCGATCAGATTGGCCATGGATCCCAGCACAATGGCGATCAGAACCGGGTTCGAGGCTACCCGCCGCAGCGAGTCCATCGGCTTGGCCCGCCGATTGGCCATCAGATCGGTTGTGACGATGAAGAAGGCAAAGGTCACAGAGGCATCCCACGCGACGATGGCAGTGATCGGCAGGGCGGCGGCCCCTCCATAGATCAAGGTGGAGATCGGGTAGATATAGAGCAGTGAATTGACGAAGACCGTGGCCATGGCCAAAAGCCAGCTTTCCACGGTGTCGCGGCCAAAGACGCGGCGGGCAACGACAAAGGCTATGATGAACGTGCCGGTCTGACACAGCGCATAGATCACCAGCGCATCGAAGCGGAAGGCACTGAGGTCGACGCTTGCAATCAGGGGCAGGATCAGGGCCGGTTGCAACACCAGAAAGGCCACGCGATTGACTGCGGCGGCCTCGTCCCGGCTGATCTTGCCAAAACGTCCCAGCAAGAACCCGAGCGCCAGCATGGAAAACACCGGCAGAATGTTGTGCGTCAGAACGTGCAGCATCAGGCTTGCTTCCATGCGCCCCGGCTGAGCCAAGGCTCAGCGGCCCGCCCTCCAGCCGCGCCTGTCATCGTTGGCGTCGTGCCATGAAGGCCAGCCGTTCGAACAAATGCACGTCCTGTTCATTCTTCAGAAGTGCCCCGTGCAGCTTGGGCAGGGCGTCGGTGCCTTCGCGGCGCAGGTCCGCCGCGTCCATATCCTCGGCCAGCAGAAGTTTGAGCCAGTCCAGCACCTCGGAGGTGGAAGGTTTCTTCTTCAGCCCCGTCTGCTCACGCAGTTCGTAGAACTGGGTGAGGGCGGTGGTCAGCAGGCTTTCCTTGATGCCGGGATGATGAACCTCGACGATCTTGCGCAGCACGTCGGGTTCGGGGAACTTGATGTAGTGGAAAAAGCAACGGCGCAGAAAGGCGTCCGGCAATTCCTTTTCGTTGTTCGAGGTGATGATCACGATAGGGCGGACGAGCGCGCGCACGGTTTCGCCGGTCTCGTAGACGTGGAACTCCATCTTGTCGAGTTCCTGCAGCAGATCGTTCGGAAATTCGATATCCGCCTTGTCGATTTCGTCGATCAGCAGGACCACCTTGCCGGTGGCCTCGAAGGCCTGCCACAGCTTGCCTTTGCGAATGTAGTTGCGCACATCGTTGACGCGTTCGTCGCCCAATTGGCTATCGCGCAGGCGCGAAACGGCATCATATTCATAGAGGCCTTGCTGGGCCTTGGTTGTCGATTTGATGTTCCATTCGATCATCGGCAGGCCCAAAGCGTTTGCAACCTGACGGGCAAGCTCGGTCTTGCCGGTGCCCGGTTCCCCTTTGACCAGCAGGGGGCGTTCCAACGTCACGGCAGCGTTGACCGCCATGGTCAGATCGTCGGTTGCGACATAGCTTTCGGTTCCATCAAATCGCATCAACGCTTTCCTCACGATTGGTTTCATCACAAGCCCCTAAATCGCCATTTTTCGTCGCTATTGTGTAGTGACATCCCTCGGGGCTTGGGTTAAGTGCACGGCATAGGGGTGCCAGATATCTGAGGAAATTACCATGGCGGATATTGGCGTTGACGAGGAAGCGAAGATGAAAGCTGAAAGTTTTCTTCCCGATGACTATCGTCCAGCCGAAGATGAACCTTTCATGAACGACAAGCAGCTGGAATATTTCCGGCGGAAGCTTTTGACGTGGAAACAGGACATTCTCGCTGACAGCCGGGATACCATTGAAACGCTGCAGGAAGGGACGCGGAATATTCCCGATGTCACCGACCGTGCCAGCGAAGAAACAGATCGCGCGCTGGAATTGCGCACGCGGGATCGCCAGCGCAAGCTGGTCGCCAAGATCGATTCGGCTCTGCGACGCATTGAAGAAGGCGAATATGGCTACTGCGAAGTGACCGGTGAACCAATCAGCCTGAAGCGGCTGGATGCGCGTCCGATCGCAACCATGAGCCTTGAGGCGCAAGAGCGTCACGAGCGCCGTGAAAAAGTCCATCGCGACGACTGACCGCAGGGTCATTGGGCAAATTTAAGGACGCCGGGGCTTTTGCTCCGGCGTTTTTACATCAAGATCGGGCAGATGATATTGAACGGCAAGCATATCACCGTCCTTGGCGGCGGGATTGGCGGATTGGCGACGGCGCTGGCCTGTGCGCAGCGCGGCGCCAAGGTGCGTGTGCTGGAGCAGGCCGAAGCGATCACCGAGGTCGGCGCGGGCATTCAGGTCAGCCCGAACGGGTTGCGTGTCATCGAGGCTTTGGGGCTGGCCGAGTCATTTAAGGCGATCTCTGTTCAGGGCAGGGCAGTGTCCTTGCGCGATCACAGGCTGGGCCGCGAAGTGTTGCGGCTGGATCTGGGGCTGTTGCCCGCCGATCAGGATTATCGATTTGTACACCGGGCCGATCTGATTGATCTTCTGGCGTCGCGAACGCGCCAGGCTGGCATCAAGGTTCGGTTACTGCAAAGGGGTCTGTCAGTGACGCCCGGCGCGCCTGCCTCTGTCGAGCTGGCCAATGGTGACCGGGTGAAGGATGATCTGATCGTCGGCGCCGATGGCTTGCATTCGGTTGTGCGGCCCGCGTTGAACAGCGCGGCCAAGCCGTTCTTCACCCGGCAGGTGGCCTGGCGGGCAATCGTGCCGAATGTGACCGGTCACCCGAACGAGGCATGGGTCCACATGGGGCCCGGGCGCCATCTGGTCAGCTACCCTTTGCGCGGCGGCAGCATGGTCAACATCGTCGGCGCCGAAGAGCGTATCGCATGGGCCGAGGAAGGCTGGTCGCATCGCGGCGATCCCGATCAGATGCGGTGGGTGTTCGCGGGGTTTGGCGGTCCGATCCGGGGGCTTCTGGATCAGGTGAATGAGGTCAGCCTTTGGGGGCTGTATCGGCACCCTGTCGCTCGGAACTGGTACGGTCAGGGGCTTGCGCTCATGGGCGATGCCGCCCACCCGACTTTACCGTTCTTGGCGCAGGGGGCGAACATGGCGCTTGAGGATGCCTGGGTTCTGGCGACCTGTCTGGACAAAGAGAGCGAGCAAGACCAAGCGCTGGCCATGTATCAGGCGCGGCGGCGCGATCGTGTGGCCCGGGCGATTGCCGCGGCCAATGGCAATGCGTGGAAATATCACCTGCGCAATCCTCTGGTGCGCGGTGTGGCGCATCTTGGGTTGGGGGTGATGGGGCGTTTGGCGCCGGCAAAGATGTTGCACCAATTCGATTGGCTTTATGCGCACGATGTGACCGCGTCAGGTTGAGCCTGCGATACCATGACGACAGCAGCACTATTGGAGGGGGCGACGCGGGCGGGATACATGATAGAACGTCAGGCAAGGAGGATCGGCTGATGGATCGATTTGACGGAATTCCCGAACAAGCACTGGCGTGGCATGACGCCGGAACAGGGGCTGCCTTGGCCACGGTGATCGAGACATGGGGTTCGGCGCCGCGGCGCGTGGGCAGCCAATTGGCGATCTCCGGCACCGGGCAGATCGAAGGCTCGGTCTCGGGCGGCTGCGTCGAAGGCGCGGTGATCGTCGAGGCGCTGGAGGCGCTTGAAACCGGCGAAGCGCGCGAATTGGAATTCGGCGTGTCCGATCAGGACGCCTTTGCCGTCGGGCTGGCCTGCGGCGGCACGATCCGCGTGCTGGTTGAACCGGTGGGCAAGGTGCTGCCCGCCGAGATGCTGCGCGCGCTTTGCGAGGCCCGCGCCGCCCGCGCGCCGATTGCCTATGTGGCCGATCTGGACAGCGGCGCCCGCAGGCTGGACCGCAGCGGCCACGAGGATCGGTTCCGCATGGACCGTTCTGGCTTTGAGCCGGAAAGCCGGACATTTGTTGCGATCCACAACCCGCCGCTGCGCCTGATCGTGGTGGGGGCGGTGCACATCGCGCAGGCGCTTTTGCCTATGGCGCGGATTGCCGGGTATGACCCGGTGATCGTTGACCCGCGCGAAGCCTTTGCCTCGGCCCCGCGCTTTCCCGGCGAAACGCTTGTCCACGACTGGCCCGACGAGGCGATCGATAAGCTGGGTCTGGATGGGCGCACTGCCTTGGTGCTGCTGACACATGATCCCAAGCTGGATGATCCGGCTTTGCATCGCGCCCTGCGTTCGGGGTGTTTTTACATCGGTGCGCTGGGATCGACCCGGACCCACGCCAAGCGCGTCGAGCGTCTTGAACAGGACGGTTTCAGCGCTGATGAGATCGCGCGCATTCACGGGCCAATCGGTCTTGATATCGGCGCCTCCGGCCCGTCCGAAATCGCGGTTTCGATACTGGCGCAGATGACCCGCGTTCTGAGGAAAGGCGCATGAAGTTTGGCCCGGTGCCGCTCGACGACGCCGAAGGCGCTGTGCTGGCGCATTCCGTTGCCTTGGGCAAAGGACGTCTGCGCAAGGGCCGCGTGCTGTTGCCCGAGGATATCGCCCAGTTGCGGGCGGCGGGGCATGACCCGGTCACCGCCGCGCAACTGGAACCGGGCGATGTGCTGGAAGACCGCGCCGCCGAACATCTGGCGCGGGCGCTGGTCCCTGATCCCGACCGTGCGGGTCTGCGGCTGGGCAAGGCTGCGACCGGGCGTGTCAATATCTACGCCACCGCTCCGGGCGTGGTCGAAGTGATCGCGGACCGGATACATGCCCTGAACGCGCTGCATCCGATGATCACTGTCGCCACCGTCCCGGAATGGCAGCGCATCGAAGCGCGCGGCATGGTCGCGACGGTCAAGATCATCTCATACGCGGTGCCCGAAGCCGCGCTCGAGGCGGCCTGTCTGGCGGGTCAATCGGCGCTGCGGCTGCGCCAGACCCAATGCAAGATCGCCCAACTGATCCAGACCAGCACCGACCCGGACGAGACTGGCGACAAAGGTCAAGCGGTGACCAAGGCGCGGCTGGACCGGCTGGGGGTGACGCTGGGCAGCAAACATATCGTCGCGCATGAGACCGAGTCGCTGGCGCAGGCGATCCGCCAGACCGAAGCGGATGCGATCCTGATTCTGACCGGCTCGGCCACCTCTGACCTGCATGATGTGGCACCCGAGGCACTGCGCGCGGCAGGTGGGCGGGTTTTGCATTTCGGAATGCCTGTCGATCCGGGCAACCTGCTGTTCTTCGGCGATCTGAACGGGCGCCCTGTGATCGGCTTGCCCGGTTGCGCGCGCTCACCAGCGCTCAACGGCGCCGATTGGGTAATGGAGCGGTTGTTGTGCGGCGTCGCCGTGCGCCCCGGCGATATCGCGGCCATGGGGGTCGGCGGTTTGCTCAAGGAAATTCCGCAGCGCGGGCGTCTGCGCGAAGCCTAGAGCTTGTCCGCGATCAGGTTCGGAAACCTGCACTCTGGCGCGTTTCTCGGCTGCGTTTGTTTTGGGCAAAATAAAACCCGCCGGAGTGCGGCGGGTTTTGGATCGCTTGGATGGCTTACTTGGCAGTGGGGCCGATCATCATGACCATCTGCCGCCCTTCCATCTTGGGCATGTTTTCGACCTTGCCGATCTCTTTGACGTCTTCGGCGACCCGTTCCAGCAGTTCGCGTCCAAGATTCTGGTGCGCCATCTCGCGGCCCCGGAAGCGCAGGGTGATTTTCACCTTGTCGCCATTCTCGAGGAACTTGAAAACGTTGCGCATCTTGACCTCGTAGTCATGAGTGTCGGTGTTCGGGCGGAACTTGACCTCTTTGACCTCGATGATCTTCTGCTTTTTGCGGGCCTCGGATTCGCGCTTTTGCTGTTCGTATTTGAACTTGCCAAAATCCATGATCTTGCAGACGGGCGGAGTCGCGTTCGGCGAGATCTCGACAAGGTCGAGTCCGGCTTCTTCTGCCATCACCATGGCGCGCGCCGGTGTGACTACACCCACGTTTTCGCCTTCGGCGCCAATAAGACGGATTTCGGGGGCCCGAATGCGTCCGTTGACGCGGGGGCCGGTATCGCGCTGTGGAGGCGCGTTATGAGGTCTGCGGGCTATGGGATTGCTCCTGATTATTTCCGTTGATCGATTAAGTGCGCAAGGTAGACGTGCGCGAGAGGCGTTTCAAGCGGCATTTAGGCGAACATGCGCCGTTTGCCTTGGCTTTCCCCTTGCAGTTGCAGCATCCGAGGGTCACATCAAGGGGCAATAGGACCTTGGCAGTGTCGCCGAGGGGCCTTCGCATGGTTTAGGAAGGAAGAGTCATGAGGAATTTGATCCTTGTCGCTATCGCTGCCGTCGTCGCTGTCGGTGGATATATCTGGTACTCTGGTCAGGCACCGGAAGAGGCCGCCGAGCAGGCTGGCCAGACAATCGGTGCCCCCAAGGCGCTGGACAGTGCCGCAGAGGCCGTAGGCGAAGCCGCTGACGCCGCTGATGACGCAGCCAAAGCCGCTGCCGATGAAGCTGAAAAGGCCGCCGAGGCCGCAGCCAAAGCTGCCGATGAGGCCGCCGAAAAGGCCGCTCAGGCCGCAGCTGACGCCGCCGAAGCCACGGCTGAGGCGGCCGCCGACGCGGCTGCCGCCGTTGAACAAGCCGGTGAGACCGCCAGCGAGACCGCCAGCGAAGCTGCCGCAACAGCTGCCGATGTCGCCAGCGAGGCTGCCGATGCCGCAGCCGAATCCGCAAATGCCGCGGTCGAGGCAGCTGATTCCGCCGTCGACGCGGCCAAGGAAGCCGCGGGCGAAGCAATGGACAATGCCGTTCAATCCGCGACCGAAGCAGCTCAGGGAGCGATGGACGCCGTGACCGGGGCTGCTGATACAGCGTCTGACACAGGCGCTGCGGCGGCTGACGCTGCCGCCGACACCGCTGCCGATGCAACGGCTGCCGCCGAGCAGACCGTGACCGAGGCTGTAGACGCCGGGGCCGAAGCGGTCGATGCGGCGACGGACACTGCCGCCGAGGCTGTCGATACCGCAACCGCCGAACCGGCGGCCGAGGTCAAGATCGAAGAGCTTCTGACCGTTGACGGCTTTGATTATGACAAGGTTGCCGAATATATCGACAACTCGGATCTCAATGCGATTGCCAAGACCGGCGCCAAGGGCCTGCTGCAGCAAGCCAAGGACAATCCCGATGCGCTGAAAGGCATCCTGGACCAGTTGAAAACGACGCTGGGTCTCTGACCGCCGCAAGTCGCGCAACGTTCAAGGGCCGCCGGTGTCATCCGGCGGCCCTTTTTTGTCGTCAGTCCAATTCGATTGGCGGGGCCAAGGCCCAGCCCCGTGTCAGTCGAGAAAGGCCTTTTCGACCACGTATTGCTTGGGCGCGGAATTGGCGCCCTCTTCCAGACCGAATTCCTCGAGCATCTCCTTGAGCTCAAGGTTGAAGGCGAGGTTGCCGCAGATCATCGCGCGGTCGGTTTCGGGGTTCAAAGGCGGCACGCCGAGATCCTCAAATGCCTCGCCCGAGCGCATCAGGTCGGTGATCCGGCCCATCTTGGCGCTTTGTTCGCGGGTGGTCGTGGGGTAGTACTTGATCTTCTTCCAGAAGCCTTCCCCGATCACCTCGCCCAGCAACTCATCGGTCTTGAGCCCTTCGATCAGATCGTGGCCATAGGTCAGCTCACCAGCTTCGCGGCAGGTGTGGGTGATGATGACCTCGTCGTAATCCTCGTAGGTCTGCGGTTCGCGCAGCAGCGAGGCGAAGGGGGCAAAGCCGGTGCCGGTGGCAAAGAACCACAGGCGCTTGCCGGGCAGCAGCGCGTCATGGACCAGCGTGCCGACGGGCTTGGGGCGCAGGATGATCTCGTCGCCGACCTTAATGTGTTGAAGCCGCGAGGTCAGCGGGCCGTCCGGCACTTTGATCGAATAGAACTCCAGCTCATCGTCCCATGACGGCGAGGCGATGGAATAGGCGCGCAGCAGCGGTTTTTGCTTGCCGGTTTTCGGGTCGGGATCGCCCATCAGGCCGATCATCACGAATTCGCCAGAGCGGAACCGCATGGTTGCCGGACGGGTGCATCGGAAGGAAAACAGCCTGTCGGTGTAATGTTTGACCTCGGTGACGGTCTGGGCGTCAGGGATGGCCAGTTTCTTGGGCGCGTCGGCCTTGATTGCGGTTGCGTCTGTCACGGGTCTCAACTCTGTCATGGTCTCTCTTGCCGGTCTGGGTAAACCGACACCTCAGATTTAGCTTTGATCTAGGTCAGGGAAAAGGCGGCATGGGCGCGCGGGGGCAAAAGGCCCCTTTTGTCTGCCGCTGCTGTCGGGTTTCTCAGCCGCGCATGCGCGATTGGTAATCGTTTTCCTGCCAGTCGGCGCGAAAGATCCACTGATCCTGCGGCTGGCGGGCGGCAAGCTCTTCGTCGATCTCGACCTCGTCAAACCCGGCGCGGCGGGCCATGGCGTATTGGTCGGCGATCACGTGACCGCGGGCCCGCAGCCGCCCGGTATAGCCGCGCAGCCGCAGCAGGCGTGCCAGGGTAAAGCCGCGGCCGTCGGCAAAGCTGGGAAAGTCAATTCGCACCAAGGGCGAATTGGGCGCGGTCAGGGTGGTCGGGTCCGTGTCCGAAGCCAGATCGAGGATCGGGCCGTCATAGGTGTCTTCGGCAAAGCCGGTATCGGTGACGATGGGCATGAGTCTGTCCTTGTTCGGGTGCCGGGCTGTCGCCCGGTCTACATCTGTTGTCTGACGGGTTTGCCATCCACGAAATGGATGCCGCATTCGGTCTTGTCCTGATCGCGCCAGCGCCCGGCGCGCGGGTCTTCGCCCGGGGCGACCTTGCTGGTGCAGGGCGCGCAACCGATCGAGGGATACCCCTGCGCCACCAGCGGATGCTTGGGCAGGCGGTTTTCCTCCATATAGGCGCGCACGTCACCGGGGCCCCAGTGGGCCAAGGGGTTGACCTTGATCCGGCCTGTGGCCTCTTCCAGCTCGAAGAACTCCATTCCGGCGCGGGTCTGCGCCTGATAGCGTTTGCGACCGGTGATCCAGCCGTCAAACCCCTCAAGCGCCTTTTGCAGCGGTTCGGTCTTGCGCAGGGCGCAGCAAGCATCGGTGTCGGTCAGGCGCAGGGCTCCGTAGGGATCGCGCTGGTCCAACGTCTTTTGCGCGGTGCGGATGATGCGCAGGTTTTCAAGGTGCAGACGCTCGGCCAGTTCCTGCTGGTAGGTCAGGGTCTCGGCAAACAGCAGGCGCGTGTCGATGAACAGCACCGGCGTCTTGCGGTCGACCATGGCGACAAGGTGCAAGAGCGCCACGGATTCCGCCCCGAAGGACGACACCATGGCGATCCTGCCGGCTTCGGGATCGCGCAGCGCACCTTCGAGCACCGCCGTTGCGCCGTGATGGCGATAGCGGGCGTTCAGAGCGGCCACGCGGGCGCGCAAGGCCTCCAAATCCGGTGCCTCGGGAAGGCTGGCGCCTTCGAGATGGGTATTTTTGACAAGATGAAGGGTCATATCGGGCTATTCTGCCGCGACTCGGGCGCCTTCATTGTCGTAGAGGGCCGATTTGAAGGGCGCCATACCGAGGCGGCGATAGGTTTGCAGGAAGGTCTCGGTGCTGTCCTCGCGGTGTTCAAGATAGGCGCCGACCAGCCGTTCGATGGCTGGGACAATCTCGTCATAGCCAAAGCCCGGGCCGGTGCGCTGACCCAGAGCCGCGTTTTCGGTGTGATCGCCGCCCAGCGTGATCTGGTAGGTTTCCACGCCCGCACGGTCGAGGCCGAGAATGCCGATATGGCCGACATGGTGGTGCCCGCAGGCATTGATGCAGCCCGAGATCTTGATCTTGAGATCGCCGATGTCGTTCTCGATCTTCAGTTCGTCAAAACGCGTGGCGATTTGTTGGGCAACCGGGATCGAGCGCGCCGTGGCCAGCGCGCAATAGTCCATGCCGGGGCAGGCGATGATGTCGCTGATCTTGCCGATGTTGGCAGTGGCAAGGCCGTGCGATTTCAGACGCGCGTGAATCTCGGGCAGATCGGATTTGCGCACATGCGGCAGGATCACGTTCTGCTCGTGGCTGATGCGCAGCTCATCATGGCCAAATTCCTTGGCGATATCGGCCATGACGCGCATTTGATCCGCCGTGGCGTCGCCCGGCGTTGCCCCGTGCGCCTTGATCGAGATCTGCGCGATGGCATAGCCCGGCGCGCGGTGCTCGGCCAGATTGCTGTCGGCCCAGGCGCGGAACACCGGGTCGCCGTCATAGGCGCGGGTAAAGGCATCTTCTGACGCTTCGCGAAAGGCGGGCGGGGCGAACTGGGCCTTGATCTCGTCAAAGATCGCAAGGTCGGCGCCGTTGAACGCGGCACGGGTTTCGGCGAACCGCTCGTCCACCAGCGCGCGGATGGCCTCGATGCCATGCTCGTGGACCGTGATCTTGATGCGTGCCTTGTACTTGTTGTCGCGGCGGCCCAGCAGGTTCCAGACCGAGACGGTCGCCTCGACGAAAGGCAGCAAATCCTTTTGCGGCACGAAATCCTTGAGCACCTTGCCGATCATCGGCGTGCGGCCCAGGCCTCCCCCGACGATAACCTGATAGCCGATCTCGCCATTGCGGCGGGTGATGCGGATGCCGATGTCATGGGCGGCGGTCACGGCGCGGTCATTCGGGCTTCCGGTCACGGCAATCTTGAACTTGCGCGGCAGGAACTGGAATTCCGGGTGATCGGTGGACCACTGGCGCAGCAATTCGGCCACCGGGCGCGGATCGGCGATCTCGTCTGCGGCGGCGCCTGCGAAATGGTCGGCGGTCACGTTGCGAATGGTGTTGCCCGAGGTCTGGATGGCGTGCATTTCCACCTCGGCCAGGGCGTCCAGCATATCCGGAATGTCCGACAGCTTCGGCCAGTTGTACTGGATGTTCTGGCGTGTGGTGAAGTGGCCATAGCCCTTGTCCCAACGTTCGGCGATATAGGCAAGCTGACGCATCTGGGCGCTGTTCAGCGTGCCATAGGGGATGGCGACGCGCAGCATGTAGGCGTGCAATTGCAGATAGAGGCCGTTCATCAGGCGCAGCGGCTTGAACTCATCCTCGGTCAGCGAGCCGTCGATACGGCGCGCGACCTGGGCGCGGAACTGGCGATTGCGTTCTGCCACAAAAGCGGCGTCGAAGTCATTGTATTTGTACATCTTTGGTCTCCTGCGCGTCCGGGTTGTTGGCCCGGACCTCGTGGGGGGAGGCTCCGGATCAGGTCCGGGGCGCGGTGTCGGCCTGTTTGCCGTGGAAATAGTTGGAGGGGCCCGTGCGGCGGAAATCCTCGCGGAAATGCGTCGGCTCGGGGCCTTTGTCGCCCTTGGCCACATCGGCCAGATAGACGCCCACCGCTTCGGCATGGCGCTGGCTGGCTTCGATCAGGCGCAGCTGGGCGTGGGCCTCGTCGGTCAGGACTTCGGCGCTGGCCAGATCGCGGGTCCAGCCGTCATTGGCGGCCAGATAGATCACGTCGCCTTCGATCAGGGCATTGGCGGTGATGACTTTGGGCGTGAATTCGCGGGGCATCAGGAAACCTCCTGTTTGCGGATTTCGGGCAGGGCGGTTGCGGCGGCGCGCGGGGCGAGGCCAAACAAGGTCAGGGCAGGGCCGGTCAGATCGGCGGCGGACAGATCCTGTACCAGCGCGCCAAGAGTTGTCGCGATCACACGCTCATCGGCGCGCGAGGCGTTTTCGACCAGCGTGACAGGCGTATCAGGCGATGCGCCATGCATCATCAGGCGGCCCTGAATGAAATGCGCGGCCTTCTTGCCCATGTAGATCGCGGCCACTTCGCCGGGGCGGGCCAGCGTGCGCCAATCGTGATCGGCAAAGCCCTTCATGTCGTGCCCGGTCAGGATCCGCAGATTGGCATTGCGGCCCCGCTTGGTCAGCGACTGACCGATGGAAGCCACCGAGGCAGAGGCGGCGGTGATGCCGGGCACCACGGTCCAGCCGATCTGCTCGGCGTCCAGCGCCTCGATCTCTTCGTCCAGACGCCCGAAGATCGCCGGATCGCCGCCCTTGAGCCGCACCACGCGGGCACCGCTAAAGGCGTGCAGTACCAAAAGGCGGTTGATCTCCTCTTGCGACATCGACGGTCCAAAGCCCTCTTTGCCCGCATTGACCAGCAGCGCGGCGGGGTTCGCCAGCGCGAGAATGTCGTCGCTGACCAGCCGATCGTGGATCACAACCTCGGCCTCGGACAGCGCGCGTAGGGCCTTGAGTGTCAAAAGCTCGGCGTCGCCGGGGCCCGCGCCGACAAAACAGACCTGCCCGCAGGCGATCAGGCTGCCAGAAACAGCCGAAGCGGGAAGGGGGAGAAGAATGTCAGTCATGGCGAGGCCTTTCGTGCAGCAGGTGCCGTGGCCTCAATATAGGAAATTTTCCTGTATTATTGCTATATGCTTGCCCACATAAGGACATTCGTTCTAGGATTCCGGAGAAAATGGGGCGATGTCCCAGAGTTATTGCCGAATTGGAACAAAGATGAAGATTGACGAGGTCGACCGGAAAATTCTTCGCGAAATGCAGCGCGATGCAAGCCAGTCCTTGGACGAAATTGCCAGGATTGTTGGCTCATCCAAGACGCCGGTTTGGAATCGCATCCGCAAAATGCGCGATGCCGGTGTGATCGGTCAGCAGACGGTTTTGCTGGACGCCGAAGCGCTGGGATTCGAGGCGACATTCTTTGTTTTGATCCGTACATCCGAACACGAGGCGGACTGGCAGGCGGCCTTTCTCAAGGCTTTGCGCGAACGCCCCGAGGTGCAGGAGGCGCATCGGCTGGCCGGCGATATCGACTATATCCTGAAGGTGCGGGTCAAGAACGCGCGGGCTTACGACGTGTTTTATCAGGCGCTGATTTCAGAGGTGAAAGTTCACAATGTGACCGCACTTTTGTCGATGGAAGAGATCAAGGCGACGACAGAACTGCCGCTTTAGGCTCCCGAAAACTGCCGCGCGTCAGTGTGCGACCGTCAACTGCGTCAATCCGTGAAAATGGTAGAGGTTGGCATAGGTCGCGGGCTGCGCCAGACGCAGATCAGGGCAGCGGGTGAACAGGATTGGCAGGGCGATCTGTAATTCCAGACGGGCCAACGGCGCGCCGACGCAGAAATGCAATCCGCCGCCAAAACCCGTGTGCGGTTTCGCGGCCCGCGTCGGATCGAACCGGTTGGGATCGGGATAGGCCTGCGGGTCGCGGTTCGCAGCGCCAAGCAGCAGGGCAACTTGATCTCCGCGCTGGAAGGTGTGCCCGAAAACCTCTGTTTTCTCATAGGCATAGCGGGTGAACATATGCAGCGGGGGATCATAGCGCATGATTTCTTCGCAAATCGGCTCGGCGCTTTCCTCTGAGATCGGTGTGCCGGTTTCCAGCAACGTCTTGATGCCATTGCCCATGGTGTGCACGGTCGCCTCGTGGCCGGCGTTCAGCAGCAGGATGCAGGTTGTGATCAACTCGGACGTCGAGAGTTTTTCGCCATGCTCCTCGGCGGCGATCAGATGGGTGATCAGATCGTCGGCGGGGGCGGTCCTGCGACGGTCGATATAGCTTTGCATAAAGTCGGAAAAGGCGCTGGCCGCATCGGCGGCGTCGGTTTCGATCTGCTGATCGCGGCGCGCCTGATACAGCGCGACCATGGCATTGGACCATTGCAAAAGCTGCGGCGCCATATCCTCGGGCACGCCCAGCAGGCGGCAGATGATGATGACCGGCAGCGGTTGGCAGAAGGCGGTCAGAAGATCGACTTGCCGTTCGGGGAAGCGGTCGATCAGATCGTGGCTCAGTTGGGTGATCTCGGGGGCCAGCGCCTTGATCCGCCGCGAGGTAAAGGCCCGCAGCACCAACCCACGCAGGCGGGTGTGGCGGGGCGGCTCCAGTTCGAGCATGGAATGGGCTTCGATGTCGTAAAACGGGCGCAGGTGGGCCGGAATTTCGGGCGCCATTTCCGCCGGAATTTCGCGGCCAAACCGGCGATCGCGCAGCAAGGCCTGCACGGCGCGGTGCGATGTGGCGCAGGGCATGGCATAGTCTTTCCAATAGGCCAGATCGCCTGCGGCACGCATCCGGTCGTAGAACGGATAGGGATTTTGGACAAAATCGGGATCTGTGGGCGATTGGCTAAAGCTTTGCATGCGGGCAGAGTGGATATGACGAGGGGCCAATGCAAGTGGGGGATCGCCTTGGGCGGAAATTACGCTTAGGAACAGGAACATGGTGGAGAGATCGATCAGACGCGGATTGGTGGCGCTGGTGTCCCTTGGGGCGGTGGCGGGGCTTGGCTGGGCGGTCTGGGGCTATGGCTATGCGCAGGCGCTTGATCAGGTGGCGGCGCGGGCGGCCTCGGATCTTGCGCTGGCGTCGGACCGTCTGGTCACCGAATTGAAGCGCTATCGCATGACCGCCGTCCTGATGGCCGATCACCCGGCGCTGGCGGCCTTGCATGACGGCGGCTCGCGCGCTGCGGCGGATGCGCTGCTGCTTGAAACCGTCGACAAGACCGGCTCTCTGACAGCGTTTTATCTGGATGCGGACGGGACGGTTCTGGCCTCGGCGATGGGCGAAGCGCCCGAAGAGATCGCGGCCAGCGCTTATTTCGAGCGCGCCATGCAGGGCGCGCTTGGTATGGCACATGGAACGGATCTGGGGTTTGAGGCCCGGACCTATATTCATGCCGCCCCGTCGTTTGCCAGCGATGGCCGGGTGCAGGGGGTTCTGGTCGTTGTGGTCGATATCGACGAGCTGGAAGAGGACTGGCGCGGCTCATCTCCGGCGGTATTTTTCAGTGAGCCGTCCGGGGATGTCTTTGTCACCAACCGCTCGGAATTGTTGCTGTGGCGGCGCGTGCCCGACGGGATGATGCCGCCCGAAGGCGCGCTGCGTCCGGTGACGGTGCAGCAGATCGGACCATATGAGGTTTGGCAGCAGTCTCTGAGCCCCTATGTGCCAGCCATGGCGCTGCACCTGTCGCGCGATCTGCCGGTGATTGGTCTGACGGGAGATGTTCTGGTCGATGTCGCGCCCGCACGGCGACTGGCGACGCTTCAGGCGGCCTCGGTCGCAGCGCTGTGTCTGTTCTTTGGCGCGCTTTTGTTCTGGGCCACGGCGCGGCGTCAAGCCCTGACCGAGGCCAACGCAGAACTGGAAGGCCGGGTGCGGGCGCGGACGCAGGATCTGACCGATGCCAACGTTGCGTTGCGCCGCGAAGTGGCCGAACGGCAAGAGGCCGAAGCGGCCCTGAAGCGGGCGCAGGATGATTTGGTGCAGGCTGGCAAGCTGAGCGCCCTGGGGCAGATGTCCGCCGGGATCAGTCATGAGTTGAACCAGCCACTGATGGCGATCCGCCAGTTTGCCGAGAATGGCGAAGCGTTTCTGGCCCGTGGCAAGCAAAAGGCAGCGGCTGACAACCTGTCTCGGATCTCGCAGCTTGCGGCGCGGGCGGCGCGGATCATCAAGAACCTGCGGGCTTTTGCGCGAAACGAAAGTGAGCCCATGGGCAAGGTGGATCTGGTGGCGGTGATCGATACCGCTGCGGAACTGACCGAGGCGCGGCTGCGCGGCGACGGAGTTGTGCTGCAATGGGATCGCCCATCAGGCCCGGTCTACGCGCTTGGCGGCGAAGTGCGCCTGTCACAGGTTTTCGTGAACCTGATCAACAATGCCGCCGACGCCATGGCGGGGCAGGCCAGTCCGAAGCGGATCACGATTGCAATCACCGATGGCGAAAGCCTGAGCGTGACAGTGCGGGACACCGGGCCGGGGATTGCGGACCCGGAGCGTATATTTGAGCCGTTCTACACCACCAAACAGGTCAGCGGCGATGGCATGGGACTGGGGCTTTCGATTTCTTACGGGCTGGTTCAAAGCTTTGGCGGGAACATCCGGGGCGGCAATGCCAGCGGCGGCGGGGCCATGTTCACCGTGGATCTTGAGTATTGGCGGCAAGAGGCGGCAGCATGAGGATGGCATACGGCGCTTGTCCGCTGCGCGAACGTCGCCCCGCCCGCCATCCCGTTACCCGTCGGGTGCGCGATCTGTACGTCTTTGCGGCCCGATGTCAGGCAATGAGGGGGCAATGAGATGATCCGGAGGGTGCTTGTGGTCGACGATGATCTGGCGGTGCGCGAAGCATTGGGCCAGACGCTGGAGCTGGCCGAGTTCGACGCGATCACGGCTGGGTCTTTTGTAGAGGCCAAGGATTATATCGGCGCTGAGTTTGCCGGGGTCATCCTGTCCGACATGCGGATGCCGGGGCGCGACGGGTTCCACTTGCTGGACTACGCCCGCGCGCAGGACCCGGACCTGCCGGTCATCCTGCTGACCGGCGAGGCAGATGTGCCGATGGCGGTGCGGGCGATCACCGAGGGCGCTTTTGATTTCCTCGAAAAACCCTGCAGCCCGGCTGCGCTGATCCGGGTGATCGAGCGCGCCTTGCGGACACGGACTTTGGTGCTGGAAAACCGACGGTTGAAACAGCAGCTTGAGGCGGGCGATCCGGCGGACCGGTTGATTTTTGGTATTTCGCCTCAGGCTGAGGCCTTGCGCGCGCGGGTGCGCGCCGCCGCGCGTGCCGGGACCGAGGTGCTGGTGACCGGTGCACCGGGGACGGGCATTTCCAAAGTTGCAGAGGTGGTGCATTTCAGTTCTGCCCAGGCCAAGGGGCCATTCAAGAAGCGGTCGGCGAATGGATTGGATCGCGAAGAACTCGGGCAGTTCTGGCAAAGTAGCATGGGGGGCAGTCTGTATCTGGACGATATCGGGGCGCTGCCGCTGGACACGCAGATGGCGCTTGTCGATGCGCTGGACGAAGGAGGTGTTCGCTTGATCGCTGGCAGCACGCAGGATCTGGGGCAGGCGGTTGAGGACGGGCGGTTGTCGGCCGAGCTTTATTACCGGCTGGAGGTCATGCAGGTGCGCATTCCCGCCCTGTCCGAGCGGCCCGAGGATATCCCGGTGCTGTTCCGCCACTATGTTGCGCAGGCGGCTGAGCAGGCGGGGCTTGTGCCACCCGAGATCGGCGATGAGGTGATCACCGGACTGATGGGGCGGGATTGGCCGGGCAACGCGCGCGCCCTGATGAGCGCGGCCATGCGTTTTGCCTTGGGGTTGGGTAAGGAAGAGACCGGCGATACCGGGCTTGGGCTGGCCGAGCGTATGGCGCAGGTGGAACGCTCGCTGCTGATTGAGGCTCTGCGCCGGGCGGGCGGGCAGGCCCGCAGCGCCGCCGAAGCGTTGAAGCTGCCACGCAAGACGTTCTACGACAAACTGGCGAAATATGGTCTCAAGCCCGAGGAGTACAGGACCTGAGATTCGCCAGATCTGTGCGGATTTCCGCACAAGCTGCGCTAACAGTTGTGTGGAATTTCGCACTGATTATGCGCTGCGCACATATCTGCTATGCGCAAATTTTGAGTAAGGCATTGAAAAGAAGGCCTCTTTCAGTCGGGCTTCCCTTTTTTCAAACAATCTCTTGATGGAAATCGCGGCTCACGGTCTTGTGACGCCATCGGGTGCCCTAGGGAGGGGCACCCTGTCTTGAACGTATCTGGGAGGATACCCATGAAGAAATTCCTTATGTCCGCCGTGGCTGCCGCTGCGTTGATGACTGGCGCCACCGGCGCTCAGGCCGCATGTGATGATGGTGAAATCGTCATCAAGCTGAGCCATGTGACCAACACCGACAAACACCCCAAGGGAATCGCTGCAACGACGCTGCAGAACCGCATCAACGAGGAGATGAATGGCAAGGCCTGTATGGAGGTTTTCCCGAACTCGACCCTCTACAACGATGATCAGGTGCTTGAGGCGATGTTGAATGGCGACGTCCAGATGGCCGCGCCCTCGCTGTCCAAGTTCGAACAATTCACCAAAGTGTTCCGGATCTTTGACCTGCCGTTCATGTTCAAGAACGTCGATGCGGTCGATGCTTTCCAGAGCTCTGACACCGGTCAGGCGATGAAGGAATCGATGACTCGCCGCGGGCTTCTGGGCCTTGGCTTCTGGCACAACGGCATGAAGCAAATGTCGGCGAACAAGCCGCTGGTTCTGCCGACCGACGCCGCTGGCCTCAAGTTCCGCGTTCAGCAGTCCGACGTGATCAAGGCGCAGATGGAAGCGATTGGCGCCAGCCCGCAGCCGATGGCCTTTTCCGAGGTCTATGGCGCGCTGCAGACCGGCGTTGTGGACGGACAGGAAAACACCTGGTCCAACATCTACGGCCAGAAGTTCTTTGAGGTGCAGGACGGGATCACCGAAACCAACCACGGTATCATCGACTACATGGTCGTGACCTCGGTGGATTGGTGGGACAGCCTGCCCGAAGATGTGCGCAGCCAGCTGAGCACCATCATCGAAGAAGTCACCACCGAGCGTAACGCCGCTGTGGGCCAGGTCGATGCAGAATCCCGTCAGGCGGTTCTGGACAACGGAGCCACCATCCGCGAACTGACCGCCGATCAGCGGCAGGCCTGGGTTGACGCCATGAAGCCCGTCTGGGAGCAATTCGTGGGTGACGTCGGTCAGGAAAACATCGACGCCGCGCAAGAGTTCAACGCGGCCAACTGATCTGTAACGAGTGCCCGGTCCGCCCCCGTGGGGGCGGGCCATTTTGCCAGATCGCCGGGACAACCGGTTTGGCACCAGCGACAATCTTACCAAAATTTCTGCGCAGTTTTTGCGAAACCCAATGCGGGTTATTTCCGGGCCGGGGCTTTCCCGTGATCGGAGTCCGTTCTTAAACGGAGGAGGGGACATGTCATCTCGAAATCACAAGGACTCTTTGCTTGGGCACTTCGTGTCCGAGCTTGAGGAAACCTTTATCGCGCTGATTCTAGGGGTGATGACGATCATCACCTTCGTCAACGTCATATTGCGCTATGGCTTCAACACCGGGCTGATCTGGGGGCTGGAGCTTGTGACGTTCCTGTTTGCATGGCTGGTGCTTTTCGGGGTCAGCTACGCGGTCAAGACCACGGCCAACCTTGGGGTCGATGCGATCTTGAACATCGTATCTCCGACGGCGCGGCGGGCAATGAGCCTGATCGCAGCAGCGGTTTGCGTGTTCTACGCGATCCTCATTCTCAAGGGGGCCTGGGACTATTGGGCGAACTTCGCCAACCTGCCGCAAACCACCGGACGCTGGTTCCCGACCGGCTTCGAGGAAATGAAACGCACCTCATACCGGTCCTGGTACGAAGTGGTGGACATTCCGATGCCCGAGTGGCTGCGCTTTATCGAACCCTGGATCAACCAAGGCGAAGCCTATGAAAAGATCCCGCGGTTCATCCCCTACTTCATGCTGCCCTTCGGTGCCTTTTTGCTGCTTGTCCGCTTTGTGCAGGCCGCCGGACGGATTTGGAGCGGTGCCGAAGAAAGCCTGATCGTCAGCCATGAAGCCGAAGACGCTGTGGGCGACGTTGCCCATCTGAACAAGGAGGACTGAGGGAATGGACGTATTCATCCTCTTTGCCATGATCATCGGCCTGATGCTGATCGGTGTGCCGATCGCGGTATCGCTGGGCTTTTCATCCATCATTTTCCTGTTGGTGCTGTCGGAAACCTCGCTGGCCTCGATTGCGCAAAGCTTTTTTCAGGCGATGGCGGGGCACTACACGCTGCTGGCAATCCCCTTCTTCATCCTGGCCTCAAGCTTCATGTCGACGGGCGGTGTGGCGCAGCGGATCATCCGCTTTTCCATTGCCATCGTCGGCCACCTTCCGGGCGGTCTGGCGATTGCGGGCGTCTTTGCCTGCATGCTGTTCGCGGCGCTTTCAGGATCGTCTCCGGCAACCGTGGTGGCCATCGGTTCGATCGTGATCGCGGGCATGCGGCAAGTCGGCTATACCAAGGATTTCGCGGCGGGCGTCATCGCCAACGCAGGCACCTTGGGTATTCTGATCCCGCCGTCCATCGTGATGGTGGTCTATGCTTCGGCCACCGATGTTTCGGTCGGGCGGATGTTCCTTGCCGGGGTGATCCCGGGCCTGATGGCGGGCACCATGCTGATGACGACGATCTATGTCATCGCCAGGGTCAAAGACCTGCCGAAAGGCGAATGGAAGGGCTGGGGTGAGGTTGCAGAAGCGGGCGGCGACGCCGTCTGGGGTCTGTTCCTGATCGTGATCATCCTTGGTGGCATCTACGGCGGTATCTTTACCCCGACGGAAGCTGCTGCCGTGGCTGCGGTCTATGCCTTCCTGATTGCGAACTTCGTGTATCGCGACATGGGGCCCCTTGCCGGTAAAGACGGCGCGCCGAACCTGCCGCTGCTTGCAAAACCGATTGCTCTGGTTACTGCCTTCTTCCACCGCGACACACGCGACACGCTGTTTGATGCGGGCAAACTGACGATCACGCTGATGTTCATCATCGCCAACGCGCTGATCCTCAAGCATGTGCTGACGGATGAGCAAATCCCGCAGCAGATCGCGGGAGTGATGTTGGATGCGGGATTTGGTCCGGTGATGTTCCTTGTGATCGTCAACGTGATCCTGCTGATCGGCGGTCAGTTCATGGAACCGTCGGGCCTGATCGTGATCGTCGCGCCGCTGGTCTTTCCCATCGCCATCGAGCTGGGGATCGACCCGATCCATCTGGGCATCATCATGGTGGTCAACATGGAGATCGGCATGATCACCCCACCGGTCGGCCTGAACCTTTTTGTGACATCGGGCGTGGCGGGGATGCCGATGATGCGTGTTGTGCGCGCGTCTTTGCCCTTCCTCGCGGTTCTCTTCGTCTTCCTGATCATGGTGACATACATCCCGATCCTGTCGACATGGTTGCCGACCACCTTCATGGGGCCAGAGATCATCACCAAGTGACATGGTGGCGGGCAGACCCCGCCCAACGAGAAATGATAAAGGCGGCGCTCCTGTCCGAGCGCCGCCTTTTTGTTGTGATGTCGGATGCCTCCGGCGGGGGTATTTAGGACAAGATGAAAAGCAAGGTGCGCCTGTTCTTCATCTTGTTTCAAATACCCATACGCGCGCTGTCAGTCGGCGCTGTCGTTGAGGGCGTCGATGATCGGGACGAAATCGGAGGCTTTCAGCGAAGCGCCGCCCACAAGCGCACCGTCCACGTTGGAAACCGCAAAAATTTCGGCTGCGTTCGAAGGTTTGACCGACCCGCCATAAAGCAACCGTACGGAACGGCCAACGCCCGCTCCAAACCGCCGTTCGAGGCGGCTGCGCATGAAGTCATGCACTTCGCCGATCTGGTCGGTCGTGGGAACCTTGCCGGTGCCGATGGCCCAGATCGGTTCGTAGGCGACAACCAGATTGTGGCCGGTGGCGCCATCGGGAATGGATCCGGCAAGCTGGCCCCCAATGATATCCAGCGTGTTCTGCGCGTCGCGCTGCGCAAGGCTTTCGCCGACGCAAAGAACCACACTCAAGCCCGCTTCCCAAGCGGCGCGGGCCTTGTCACGCACCAGATCGTCGTGTTCATCGTGGTCCTGTCGCCGTTCGGAATGGCCAAGGATCACATAGGTCGCGCCCGCATCCTTGAGCATCTCGGCCGAGATGTCGCCGGTATGCGCGCCCGAGGCATTTGCATGGCAATCCTGCCCGCCGATCACCACACCCGCGTCATTGCCAACCGCCTGGGCCACAAGGGTTGCAGGCGGGCAGATCAGCACCTCGGCCGCGCCGCTGGCGGCCTCGCGCATGGCGCCAATTTCGGCCAGCGCCGCGCGCGTGCCATTCATCTTCCAATTTCCTGCGGCAAGTTTGCGTCGCATGTCCTCTCCCTCTCACGGTTTGCGCCATCATCGCGGGGCGGCGCGCGGCGTCAAGGCCGCTTGCACCGGGCGCGGCGACATGACAATGCATTCCCATTGCGAAAAGGGTGCCGATATGATCCCAAGACTGGACGCAGCGAAGATAACCTACCGTGACCCGGAGACCCTTGACCGCCTGCGGGAGGGCGCTGAAAATATCGGGTTTCTAACGGTGCATAACACCACCATCTCTGCGGCGCGGATGCGCTTTGTTCTGGCTGCCTATCGCGCTTTCTTTGATCTGCCCATGGCGCAGAAACAGGCCGTCGACATGGCGCTGACCGGGTCGAACCGGGGCTGGGGCGCTCCGGGGTCCGAGCAGGTCGATCCCGAGGCCAACCCGGATTACAAGCAGGTGTTCGATTGCGGTTATGAGGCGCCCGAGACCGGGCTTTCAGTTTATGCGCCCAATCTGTGGCCGCAGCGCCCCGAGGGTTTTCGCGAGGTGATCGAAGCCTATTACCGCGATGCCTTGGCGGTTGCGATGAACCTGCTGCGCGGAATCGCCGAGGCGATTGGCGAAGACAGGAGCTATTTCGACGACAAATTCGATCTGCCCATGGCGCTTTTGCGCGGCAACTACTATCCGCCGCGTCCCGATTGGGCGGGCGAGCGGGATTTCGGCATCGCCGCGCATACGGATTACGGCTGTCTGACATTGCTGGGCACCGATGGCGTGCCGGGGCTCGAGGTCCTGGGACGCGACGGCGAGTGGATCGGGGTCGAGGCGCAGCACGGCGATTTCGTGATCAACTTTGGCGAGATGCTGGAGATGTGGACGGAAGGCCGGGTCAAGGCCACCCTGCACCGGGTCAAAGGATCGGCTGAGGAACGCATTTCAGTGCCGCTGTTCTTCAATCCCAACTTTGATACCAACGTCGCGCCGATGGGATCGGATCAGGTGATCCTCGCGGGCGATCATCTGGCCAAAAGGTTCAACGAAACCTACTTGCATCTGCAAAAAACCAGCTAACGCGGTTCATGAAAGGCTGGGATCGCCAATCCTCGGGCGTACTTGGCGCATACGGGGCATCGGCGCTTCCTGCTGACGGAATCTGACAGGATCCAGGGGTAGGTCTGACACCAGAGTTGTCAGGAAAGGACCTCCCAAATGCTTACACTCATTCACGCACCGATGAGCCGCTCTACCAGAATCGTGCAACTGCTCGAGGCGTTGAACGCCCGCGACAAGGTTGAGATTCGCATCGTCGATATTCCGCGCGCCGATGGATCGGGCGGGCCGGACCCGAAAAATCCGCATCCGGAAAAGAAGGTGCCGTTGCTTTTGCATGACGGCCAGATGATCCGCGAGAGCAACGCCATCATGGTGCATTTGACGACACTTTTCCCGGACGCCGGGCTGGCACCGATCCCCGGCACGCCCGAGCATGGCGCCTATCTGTCGTGGATGGCTTATTATGGAAACGTGATGGAGCCGGTGATCGTGGGCGCCGTGGCCGGGTTGTCTCATCCCATACTGGACAAGTCGTTTCGCGGGCCGTCCGAGATGCACGCTATGCTGGCCAGCGCGTTGGAAACGCAGCCGTTCCTGATGGGGGAACGCTATTCTGCGGCGGATATGTTACTGGCGTCACCGTTCCTTTGGTTCAGGCAGGCCATGCCCGATGTCGCCATCATTCAGGACTGGGCGGCGCGTTGCGAGGCACATCCGTCTTACGCGGCAGCGCGGGCCTATGATGGACCACTCGCACAGGCGTCGTGATCTGTCACAGGTGGCGCAGGGCCTCGCGGGCCAGCGCCACCGCTTCTTCCGGATCATCCAGAGCTTCGCCGGGCAGGGTCCAATAGGGCATCGACCCGGCCTTGCCGGTCTTGCGCACATACTTCCAGCGGGTGCAGCCCATTGCTTCGAGTCTGGCGATGAAATCGCCTGCGCCCTTGATCAGGATTTCACTGTCCGGGCGGACAATCGCAAAGATCGTTCTGTCGTGATACAGGCACAGCCCGCCCATCATGCGGCGGGTTGTGATCTCCCCGAGCCCGCTGAAAAGATCCTTGGCAAAGGCGATCTCTTCGGCGGTGATGCCCATCAGCTGTGGCCTTGTTCGGCGCGCAATTCGTCCAGATCTTTGAACTTGATCGATTCGCCGCAGCCGCAGGCGTCTTCGACATTGGGATTGCGGAACTTGAAACCCGATTCCAAAAGCGAGGTTTCATAGTCGATTTCGGTTCCAAACAGGAACATCTGCGCCATCGGGGCGATCAGCACCCGCGCGCCGTCCTGTTCGACCACCTCGTCATGCGGTTCGGCGGCGTCAACATAGTCCATGGTGTATTCCATGCCCGCGCAGCCACCCTTTTTGATGCCGATGCGCAGCCCGTGGCGGTTGTCCCGCTGCATCAGCTTGCGGATCTGCGCCACTGCGGGGGTGGTCATGGTCACGGCCTGTTTGCCGGGAATGCTGAACATGGGATACCTCTTTTGTCCTGACCTCAATCTAGGGCGCCGAGGCGGCAATCTCAAGGAGGGCATGCGTCGCGTATGACATTGCCAGGGCCCAGGTGAACGAGGCGAGCGTGCCGATGATCACATATTCTCCGGCTTTCTGCCCCTGTGCGGCGGTGTCAAACCGCAAAATCGACTTGGCCGCGATTAGAAAGCCGATGCCGGCGGGTTGGCCGATCATGACAAGAATAAAGATCAGGACACGTTCAAGCTGTCCAATCAGGCGCCCGGCGTCCGGCAGGCTGTCCTCGCTCACCTGATCGGGAAAGCGCGCCGTCAGGTGCCCGACGGCAAAGCCGCCCGCCCAGACAGTGATGATCAGGCCGGACAGGATCAGCGCCGGGGCCAAGGCAAGGTCGAGCCACTGGCTCCAACTGCCCTGCGCTGCGGCCTGCGGCCACCAAAGGGCCGCCGCAACAAGCGTCAGTAGATGCGCCATCTGATCGGCAAGAAAAGCGCCAAGCGTGTCGCGGCGGCCTTCGGGCAGGGCCCAGACCTTGAGCGCGTCGATCACGAAATGCGCAAGGCTGACCACCAGCGCCACCTGCCAGACACCGCCCAAGGCGGCTGTGGAAAAGGCAAAGACGATCAGGATGTGCAGCAACATCACGAAAAAGTTGCGCTTGCGATCAACCATCCATCTGGTCTGAAAGGTGAAATCCGCCACAACATGTGCCAGCAAGAGCGCGGCAAAGCTTTGCATCATCGCCGGGGTGATTTCTTGTGTCAGGGCCATTAGCGCGCTTTGCGGCATCACGCGGCCTCCCATGCGGATAGGGCGGTTTCGATCGCCGGAAAGCCAGCCGCCCAAAGCGCCTGATTGACCGCCGGGCGGGTTATGCCCAACCGCTGGGCCGCCTTGGCCCGTGGTCCGGCGCCGGGGGGCAACATTTCGCACATCGCCCGCGCCTGTGCCTGCGTCCATCCACGGGCGATGAAATCGGCTAGGGCCAGCGCGGCATGATCCTTTCCGCCCGAGGCATGGCCCATGCGCACATGGCCGGACAGCTCTTCGAGCAGGCGACCCGAGTCGGTAAAGGCCGGTCCATGGCCGCTGTTTGGATCGAGATCGGGGGGCAGGGTGCCGGTGTCGGTGGCAATCGCAATCCGGGTTTCAAAGCGGCCGTCCATTCGGCGCAGCCTTGCATGCAGATAAAGGGCGGCCCGCAGGGCGCGGTGCGGTGCGCCCAGCGCCAGTTGCCAGCCATCGCCGCTGCGCCGGGCAAAGCCGGTTGGGGCTTTGTCCCAATGCGCGATCTCGGTCGTGGCGTCGCTCAATTCGGACATCAACGCATCCAGTTCGTCCGGATCAAGCCCGGTCGAATCGAGAATATCGCCTGTCAGCACGCTGAGCATCATGGGGAAGCCATATCACTTTCTTTGGCAAGAAGGAAGCGAAAAGACTTTCTTTTCATGAGGGGAAGCGAAAGGGCTTTCTTACATAAAGCCCAATTCAAGCCGCGCCTCGTCGGACATCATGTCCATGCCCCAGGGTGGCTCCCACGTCAGTTCCACATCGACTTGCTTGACGCCAGCGAGCGGTTCGACCGCCTCGGCGACCCAACCGGGCATTTCGCCCGCAACCGGGCAGCCGGGGGCGGTCAGCGTCATGATGATGCGAACCTCGTTCTGATCGTTGATCTCGACCGTGTAGACGAGGCCCAGATCATAGATGTTCACCGGGATTTCGGGGTCATAGACCGTGCGGCAGGCCTCAACCACCGAATCGTAAAGTTCGTGATCGGTGCTGGAGGGCGCAATCAGCGGCGCACCTTCAAGCTGGGGGCTCTGGTTGGTCATGACGGTCCTCTTCGCGTATACCTGACCGTTCATATAGGGAATCCCCCGCCCGGGTAAAGGGCGGGGTCGCCTATTGCGTTCTTAACTGTCGTCAGAATCGATCCGGCGCCGGACCGGTGTCGGGCGGGCCTTCGCCTCTATATGCTCATAAAGCAGGCTTGCGATATTCTTTTTTGTCGCGGTTTCAATGCCTTCAAGCCCTGGGCTCGAGTTGACTTCAAGCACCTTCGGCCCGGCCTCGGAGCGCAGCAGATCCACCCCGGCCAGGTTCAGGCGAAAGGCCTTGGCGGCGCGAACGGCAGCATCGCGCTCTTCTTTGGTGATGCGCACGACCTTGGCCGACCCGCCCCGGTGCAGGTTCGAGCGGAAATCCCCCTCGGCCCCGGTCCGTTTCATCGCGGCGACGACCTTGCCGCCGACCACGAGACAGCGAATATCCTCGCCCGCGGCTTCCTTGACGAAATCCTGCACGAGGAAATTCGCCTTCAGCCCGCGAAATGCGTCGATCACCGATTCCGCCGCCTTCTTCGTCTCCGCCAATACCACGCCCTTGCCCTGCGTCGATTCCAGCAGCTTGACGATCATCGGCGCCGTGCCGACCAGCCGCATCAGACTTTGCGTGTCCTTCGGAGAGGAGGCAAAGGCCGTGTTCGGCATGCCGATCTTGTGCCGCGCCATAAGCTGATGGGCGAAAAGTTTGTCCCGCGACGAGGCAATCCCGTCAGAGCCATTCACACAGAAGGTGCCGATGGTTTCGAACTGCCGCACGACCGCAGTGCCATAAGAGGTGATCGAGGCGCCGATGCGCGGAATCACCGCGTCATAGCGGGGCAGGCGCTTGCCGTCGTAATGCACTTCCGGCGACAGCGCGTTGATCGCCATAAAGCAGCGCGAGGTGTCGATCACCTCCACCGCATGGCCGCGCTTCTCGCCTTCTTCCACGAGGCGTCGGGTCGAATAATTGTCCTCCCGGCTCAGCACTGCCACCCGCAGCGAACGGTTGGGTGCCGCGCTGCGCACGCGAGCGCTGTTGTAGACGTCATAGCTCAGCTTCGGTTGCTGAAACCGGTCCGTGGCGACGATGGTGATGTGATCCTTGAGCGCCTCGCGCCCGAGCAGCATCCGCGATGCCATCGAAGAGCGATCCGTCAGGGTCAGCTCGACCCGCCAGCTTTCGTCGCCCACCCGCAGGGTCGAGGCGATGACATAGCGGCTTTCGCTTTCGCCGTTGGAACTGGTGACGTTGCGCCGGTCAATGATCCGCGCCGAGCAGGGAATCACCAGATCTTCGCGCCCCGGTACCGGATGCACGGTAAAGCGCACCTTGGGCGCGCCGGCCGGGCCAAAGGTTTCGATGTCAAAGGCATGCAGCGCGGAGGTGCGCGCGCCGGTATCGACCTTGGCGCGCAAGGCGGGCAAGCCAAGATCCGGCAAAGCGACCCATTCCTCCCAACCAAATCGCAGCAAGTTCGGGTCGGTTTCGTCATTCTCGGTCATGCGGAGCCCCTGTTTTTGAATGAACAGCCGTATCAAGCAGGGCGGGCGCGCACAACAGGCGCCGGTTTTGGCTGGGCAGTTCTGTGCGCATGCGCACGTTCGGCGCGGGGTTTTCGGCATTTGGTTTGCAGGCGTTGTGACTTACCTTTCCTGTCAGCATCGAACAGGAGGCTGAGATGAGCTGGAACCCCGCACTTGACCCGCATTGCCCCACTGGCGACGAAGTAGACGCGATCGAAACCGTGATCGTGCCGCGTGCCCGGGATCTGGGAGGTTTCGAAGTGCGGCGCGCCCTGCCTGCGCCCAAGCGGCAGATGGTCGGCCCGTTCATCTTTTTCGATCAGATGGGCCCGGCCGAGTTTTTGCCGACGCGCGGGCTGGACGTGCGCCCGCATCCTCATATCGGGTTGGCGACCATCTCATATCTGTATCGGGGGCGAATGCATCACCGCGACAGCCTTGGCACGGATCAGTGGATCGAACCGGGGGCGGTCAACTGGATGATCGCCGGGCAGGGGATCACCCACTCCGAACGTACGGACGACGCGACCCAGGTCGATCCGATGCCGTTTTTCGGGATTCAGACCTGGGTGGCCCTGCCAAAGGACCACGAAGACCGCGCGGCGGATTTCCAACATGCAGCCGCCGACACCCTGCCGTTGTTGCGGGCCGAGGGGAAAGACGTGCGGCTGATTCTGGGGGAGGCTTACGGCGAACGCGCCCCGGTCGAAACCCCGTCCGAGATGTTCTACGCCGACGCAGTTCTTGAGGCCGGGGCGCAACTGCCGATGCCGGATAACCACGAGGACCGCGGGGTCTATGTGGTGCAGGGCTCAGTGAGTCTGGCGGGCGAGGACTATGACGCAGGGCAGATGATGGTGTTCCGCCCCGGAGACAAGGTGTCACTGAAGGCCGGGCCACTGGGCGCGCGGTTGATGCTGCTGGGAGGCGCCACGCTGGAAGGCCCCCGCTACATCTGGTGGAACTTCGTTGCCTCGTCGCGCGAACGGATCGAAGAGGCGAAAGAAGCCTGGCGCAAGGAAGATTGGGCCGGGGGCCGCTTTCAACTGCCCCCGGGGGATTTGGACGAGTTCATTCCATTGCCCGAGAGCTGATCACCCCTTGGCCGAAACCCGGCGGAAATTGCGCGTTTGCCACAGCGGCCAACCCATCATCTGACTGACCGTGGCAAAGCGCATACCCTGCTTTGACAGCCCATCCAGCGTTTGCGGCATGGCCTTGACCGTGCCGCTTTGGATGTCGTGGCTCAGGATGATAGCGCCGGGGCGTGATCCGGACAAGATCCGTTTGGCAACGACGCTGGAACCGGGACGGCGCCAATCTTGCGGATCGACTGACCACAGAATCGTCGGCAGATTGCGCGCCTCGTACAGCATCAGGCGCTGACGCCGCGAGAACGAGCCATAAGGCGGGCGAAACGTGACAGGCGGTCGCCCGGTGAGCTTGAAGATCGCATCCGATGTGCGGTCGATCTGATCCAGCACACCCGAGTTGCCGTATTTCGCCAGATTCGGGTGCGACCAGCTGTGATTCCCGATCTCATGGCCTTCGTCGGCAATGCGCCTTACGATATCTGGCCATTTCACAACGCGGTTGCCGATCAGGTAGAAGGTGGCGCGCAACCCTCGCGCCTTGAGCATATCCAGCAGGATCGGCGTCAGTTTCGGATGCGGTCCGTCATCAAAGGTCATGCTGACAACCGGTGAGCGCGTACGCACCGCCATGATCGTGGCAGCGTCTCGCTTGGCGACATCGGAGGGCAGGGCAATTACAGGCGCAGCAAATAATTCTTGAGGTTGAAAAATACAAAACGCAGCAGCTCCGCCGGACAAAAACGTCCGCCGTGAAAATTCAAACATATGGGTTCATCCCCTTTGGCAGTCGGGCAGCAGTAGCAGATCAGACAAAAGAAGCGGGGCAGGGGGTTGATATGCAAGGATTTTCCAAATGGCCCTTGCAAGGCGTTCTGGCCCCGTGTCCTTGCGGCCACGGTCGCTTTCAAGTGGTGTGAAATTTGATGGCTTTTCGCCTTTGAAACCGCTTGACGAGGAAAGGGCCTGTGCCTACAAGGCCCCACACGCCGAGGCAGCATGCTTCGGGGGCAGTGAGCGGTTGTAGCTCAGTTGGTTAGAGTACCGGCCTGTCACGCCGGGGGTCGCGGGTTCGAGTCCCGTCAACCGCGCCATC